>JAQUTS010000096.1 GCA_028694275.1 Candidatus Gastranaerophilales bacterium | reverse complement strand
TTATGAAAGATACTGATGCGCGAAATATAGCAGACTTGTGCAATATGTGCGGAAAATGCTGCCGCGGCATCGCAACAGATTTTACTTATGAAGAATTACTTGAGATGAAAGCCAAAGGAGAGAGAGAAGCCTGGGTTTTTATCGACTTTTTTAAAAGATATTCTTCAGTTCAAGAGGCAATGGAAAAAGAATCCGGTACAGTAGAGCAAGTTTTGAGAGAAAAAAACATTTCTCCTGATGCTACAGGTATAGATGTTCCTTTTTATTATTGTGAAAAACTAAAAGACGGAAAATGTACATATTATGAAGATAGGCCGACTTGCTGTCGTACAGCTCCTATTGACGGTTGGGTTGTAATGCCGCCCGGGTGTGGTTTTCGAGGTTGGCAATATCTTGAAAGAGAAAGAGTCAGATCAAATATCAGAAGTTTGAAAGAAAAAATCTACGAGGTTGAGACATTAGAAGGCCCTGATGCTTTTGTTCCGGAGTTGAATATTTCTTTGAAAGAACTCAAGGAAAAAATAGAAAATAACATAAAACCTTTCATTAAATACGGGGCAAAAGGCTGGTAGAATGTCAGATATTACCAAAAGAGTAGAAGAACTTATGAAGCTCCCTCAGTCATTGTGCAATGGCTGCGGAAAGTGCTGTTATGCAATTTTTCGAGGAGGAATGCTTTATGAAGAGGTTTTGGCTCTTGCGACAAGGCTTCCCGTTAATGAAGAAGAAGCTAAAATGACCGAAGGAGCGAAGGACTTTCTTACTGTATTTGAGCCTTATGAAACCACAGAGGTGATGAAAAAATACAATGAAGAATTTGTAACTAAGACGCTTGAGCATTTCGGAAAAAAAGAAAACGAAGTAACATATTTTAAATGTAGGTATCTCGATTCGCAGAATCATTGTACAATACATGAAGACAGGCCAAATTTTTGCAGAATGTACCCTATCCCCAGTCCCAGAACGTATTTTAACCCCGGGTGCGGATATAAAGAACAGGCAGAAAAAAACTGGGCCGAAATTCAGTCAATTATAGACAGGCTTAATGACCTTGAAAATAAAGGCAGACTCTCAGATGAAGGAGCAGGTAATGGAAATCATTAATTGGACGGATTATTTTATCGAAGTGGCAAAAACTGCATCTTTGCGCTCAAATTGTCTTAGAGCTCAAGTGGGTGCTGTAATTGTGGCAAATGATAAAACAGTAAAAGCTACAGGCTATAATGGTACTCCATCCAAGGTTGTGTCTTGCGCGGAGAGAAATTTCTGCTACAGAATGGTTAATAATATTCCTTCAGGAACAAGATATGAAACTTGCAGAAGTATTCATGCAGAGCAAAATGCAATAATACAAGCAGGCAAAGAACGCTGCGAAGGCGCGACAATGTACATTTACGGGCATGATTTTATTTGTATTCTTTGCAAAAGATTTATTGTTCAATCAGGGATTAAAGAAGTTTTTCTTCGCAAAAGTATGTCATCACCGATTTTGAAAGTTACTGTTGATGAACTTCGCCAACAACTTGATGAAATGGATTATGAGCCCATTGCCGCTGCTAAAAAAGACTGCGATTGCGAGTAGGATTATTTAACCAAGAATCCTGCGTTTGTGTGAAAAATTTCTTCTTTTACAACAACTTTTCCTCGAGCATTTGTGTGAAAGACTATTGTTGCAGGGAGCTTATCCTTGCTGGTTGATGGATGGCGAAGAGCTTTTACCATTACATCGTTTCCGCATTGTTGGAATGAAACATTTGTATAATTGTTGCTGTATCCTTGCCATAGAGCCACTTTGCTGTAATTGATGAGCATCATTTTGTACATAGATACAGGCATAATTTTGGTATAGCCGGAACCGTCTTTGTTTCTTACGATTCTTTTTATGACGGAATCTTTGTCATACATGTTGATAAAGGCCGTATTGCAAGCGTTTGAGTTTTTTACATAGTTTTGGAACGCCACCTTTCCTTCATCTATTGTCATAGCTGAAGCTTGTTGAGTGATTATTAAACTAACCAGTAAAAAACTCAGGAAAATCCTTATAAATTTATACATATTCCCTCTCCACAGAGAATTATAATACAAAAAAAATATTTGGCAAAAAAGCTCAAAGGGCTTTAATAAGGTGGTTTCAGCTTATTTTTTTGAGGAATAAAATATTGATAGCATGGGTTCGGTTTTGAACCTGTAATTTGCGGTATATGTTGCCTGTATGTGTTGCTATTGTATATTTTGATATTTTTAATTTGCGAGCAATTTGTTTATCTGTATAACCTTGACTTATCAACTCCATAATTTCCTTTTCCCTGTTGGTAAGATTCTTCATACTCATCCCTTTCTTCTTGATAAAACTTCGTCAAAACTTCCGTTGAAGTATTTAATTTCTAACCAGCTAAATGTATTATATTATTGAAAAATTTAAGAAAGGCTTACGTATTTCCGTTTTTTGGGAATTAATCATAATGACTTAATAAAGGTGTCTATATGTTTATATCGCATGAACTAATTGTTTCTTTGGCATAGTGTCTTATGATAAAAAACAATCCAAGCTTTGTTTGTATGAGGTTTCAAAGTTTGCAAACAGGTGTTTTTCGGTTTTCATATATCTTTTTGTAGAGGAGTATTAGGTGAAAATTCTTGCAATCCCAAGGTCTAATGACAAAAAATACAGTTTTGAGCTTTTTGAACTTTTAAGACATTACCAAAACGAGGTCGTAACTTTTATCGGAGGAAGCAAAATTCCGGATATAGAGTTTTTTTCTGTTTTGAACAGAATAAAAGACCCTTTTATTTTTGAAAATGAGCTCATTGCAAAAAAACTTGAAAAGGTTTTATCAAAAGACAAGTTCAATTTTGTATGGAATTTGGGGCTTAACCGTGAGTATCTTCCTTATATTACGGAGCAAACAAGAGAAAAAAACATTCGTTTGATTCAGACAGTACCTGATGATGCAATAATCGTTGATGACCAAAGTGCCTTATCTTATTTTGTTTTTGGGAATTCTCAAGATTGTAATATAGATAATACTCTTAAATTTTATGAGCCTGATATTGATCTTTTTATTGTGCACAGCAGATTTATGAAAAATCTCATGATTCAAGCAGGTGTAGAAGAGGAGAAACTTGTGCATATTCCTATTTTTGTTGATGCTCAAAAATACACACCTTATTACAAATCGGAGGATTATTTTGTTTACAAATATGCTAAAAGTGACAAAAAAGACCTCTTGAGATTTTTGCGTGTGATGGAAAGACTTCCCAAGCATAAGATGATAATCATCGGCCATAAAGAAGATGCCCAAGAGCTTGATGAGATTCTGGACGGGTATAAGTCGGATAATATTTTGAGATTATGCAATCTGAATCAGGCTCAAAAACAGCAAATTGTGCAATTGGCAAGATTTATACTTGTTTTGTCTCATTCGAAGCAAAAACAAATTCTTGAAAGTTATGCCATCGGAAAACCCGTCTTGGTAAAGGATTTTGGTGCCAATAATGAGTATGTTGTGAGTATGTATTCGGGGCTTTTATTTGATAACAATACACTTGAAACTGCAAGAAAAGTTGATTATATGATGAAAGATAAAGAATTCTGCCGCGATGCGGGTGCTTTTGCCCGAAATCTTGTGGAAAATTGTTTTGATAAACAAAGCCATTACAGCAAAATCTTTCGCTCATTTCATTCGTTGAATGCCAAAAGGCGTTCAGGGTTCAATCCTGAGGATTATCTTAATATTTCTTAAGAAAAAGCCCTTAAAATCTAAAGATTATTCCTATCGTGTCCGATACATATATTACTAAGGGATACGTCAGGAGTAATCGTCAAATGAGAAATGAAATAAATAAAATAGAAATATATTCTGAAGAAATTACAGAGCTTCTTAATGATATTGAAGAAGTTGAAGATACAAAAGATTTTTTACTTGATAATTTCAAAACTATGTTTTTGGAACTCTCAACAAACAATTAAACTCTAAGTAGGTTGGTTTTGGTTAGAATTTAGAATACAGTCCCTGTCGGCGGGGACTTTTTTATTGCAAAATTTGCTGCAAAAATATAATTTGGGTATAAAAAATCTTACCTGTGTCATCAGAAAACAACAATCGTGTCTTTTAGACACTTCCAAAATAACAAAAAAGCCCCAATGTATTGGGGCAATTCTTTTATCGCTACTCCTAATATCAGATTGTATTAATGATGGAATGCTTCCACTTGTGATGGAATCAAGATAAACGTTACATAGACCAGTAATGACAGAACTACCAGATCAAACATAAGATTAAGCATAACGTACCTTCTTTCATGGTGACAGAATAGGGGATTTCCCTACTTATATTATTCCACTATTTGTTTACTAGTAAACACCCGAAAGGCTAAAATTTGAATAATTTACAAAATAAATGCATAATATGAAGTATTAATATTTTAGTTGATTTTAAACAAAAATATAAAAAACTTAACTTTTTCTTAAAGGATGGTCAAAAATATGAAAGATTTGGAAGTTATCAAGTTATTTTTTTCAAAAATGAAATGCACTCGCTGTGAAAATACTTTTGATGAAGAGGATATTGAGGTTTTAAGACAAGAAGACTGCTATACCGTCGTAAGGGTACATTGTCAGCATTGCGAAAAAAACATCGGCCTCGCTATTTTGGGAATAGACAAAGATCAAATGATGAAATCATTAGATATGGACTGCGGAGAAATAGAGCAAACTCCTCCTGCTATTGATTATGAGGATGTTTTAGAAGCGCATGACTTTTTCCAAGGACTCGGTGATGATTGGGTAAAGCATCTTCCCGCGCAGTATAAATAGTTTTTTATTCAAAAACTATTCTATGATATTGCAACAAGTCTCAATTTTGTTTCTTGTGCATAAAAATCATTTAAGTATTCAAAATCTTCTTCTGAGAGAAGTTTTTCTGCGTTGAGCAATGTTGAAGAGATTTCTTCTTCTTGATTCATTCTGCTCAAAATAGATAATTTTTGATCAAATAATGAAACTAAAAGCTCCAAATCAGAAGAGCTCACGCACTCAAGTGCTTTGTTGCAGTATTCAAGAGCTTTTTCGTTGAAATTTTTGATGTCATAAATAAGAGACTTTGACGCGTACGCTTTTGCACATTTTGGGTTGGCGGCAATAGCTTTGTCAAAAACTTTCATCGCATCATTAAAACGGTTTAGAGAAAGAAAAATTTCTCCTTGTAAGACATAAGCCTTATCAAACATAGGATCAGCTTTTGTTACTTCTTGTACTTTGCCAAGAAGTTTACCATAGTTGCATGATTGCATAGCTTCTGATTCTACTTCTTTATAAATCCTGTGAGCATTAAGATCTCTTACTTTCAATCCTCTTTTATTCATGTTTTTCCCAAATCCCCAAAAATCATTCCTACGAAAGGTTTTGTCGCTTATTGCGTTCCCCCCGTAATTTAATAATAACCTTTTTTATCCTATAAGGCTAATCCCCTTGGACTATGGAACATGTCGAGCATGCCCAGATGCAATAAACTCAGTATTGTCGGGTATTTTTGGTATTTTAAGTTTTATTAACTTGACCAAAACGCAAGCGAGACAAGAACATGCCAAAGCCTTGCTTGGCATGCTTTTTGGGGATTTTGCTAAATGTTAAATCTTGTTACATTTGGTTTTATGCCTAAAATACTGGCGCATGAGCCCTAAAATGCTTATTTTCAATATTTTTACCCATAAAACATGTTTCTTTTCGCCTCTGTAGCATATATCATGCATGTACTGATATGCTGGTATCACGTCTTTAATTTTCAGATTTGGTACAAAAATATATCTACGTAAGAGGATTATTATTTAGGGGAGAAAAATCAAGTGGCTTCAAATTTAGAGCAATTAACAGAATTTTCGCAAAACGCAATTACAGTCTTAGAAAAAAGATATTTGAAAAGGGATAAAGACGGCAAGCCTTTAGAAACTCCTTACGAGTTATTCAAAAGAGTTGCTAAAGCTATTGGTGACGCTGATCTTAAGTATGGCGTATCTCAAGAAGAAGCCGATAAAACAACGCAAAAATTTCTTGATTTTATGCTCAATAAAAGTTTTATGCCCAACTCTCCTACGTTGATGAACGCAGGACGTGAGCTTGGCCAATTGTCTGCTTGTTTTGTTCTTCCTGTGGATGATAGCATTGAGGCTATTTTTGACACCATTAAAAACACTGCTCTAATTCACAAAAGCGGCGGCGGTACAGGATTTTCTTTCTCAAGACTTCGTCCAAAAAACGATATCGTAAAATCAACAATGGGAGTTTCATCCGGCCCTGTATCTTTTATGGAAGTTTTCAATGCGGCAACAGAAGCCATCAAACAAGGCGGAACACGTCGCGGAGCCAATATGGGTATTTTAAGAGTTGATCATCCTGATATTTTGGACTTTATCGAAGCTAAAGCTGATGGGTCAAAACTCAACAATTTCAACATTTCTGTAGCTTTGACAGACAAGTTTATGGAAGCTGTTAAAAATGATCAGGATTATGAATTGGTTCATCCTCGCACCAAAAAAGCTGTCGGCAAAGTCAATGCCAAAAAAGTATTCGATTTGATTATTGATGGTGCCTGGAGAAACGGTGAGCCCGGTATTATATTTATTGATACGATGAATGAAGATAACCCGACTCCTTTAATCGGCGATATAGAATCTACAAATCCTTGCGGAGAAGTTCCTTTGCTTCCTTATGAGGCTTGT
>JAQUTS010000095.1 GCA_028694275.1 Candidatus Gastranaerophilales bacterium | reverse complement strand
CATTAGCCTCAAACCACTCGGCAAAATATTTTTCCTCAGGCTGACGCTGTGGATATTTGAACCTGCTGATAAGAGCCTTTTTGCCGTACATAACAGCAGCATTGGCAGTAAAAACCATATCGGGGACATCTTCTCTTGGTTCTACCAATTGCACATCCACGCCAAGGTCTTCTTTTAGGATTTTGTACAACCCTTGCCATTGCTTAATCGCTTTTTTGTTATCTGATTGAATGCTTATATCCATCCAGGGATTTATTTCGTATTTGATTCCGTAGTGCTCAGGTGAGCACATAAGTATTTTTTCCGCCATGATTAGTTCTCCGTTGCGCCGTGTTTTTTGGCCAAATCAACGGCCTCATCAAGCTTTACAGAATCTTCTGATTCTATAACAAAAGTTGCTTCTGACACATCTTGTCTTCTCATTCCGATTTTGACATCTGATGTATAGCACTCAACATCAAGCTCAGAAATTTGATCCAGTAACTTTGACAAAATCAACGAATCAATAATATGTCCTCTAATCTTTAGCTCTTTTTTCAGCATATTCGCCTCCTAAAACAATCTATCTTTATTTCTATTATCTCCTTTTAAAATTTAAACGCAACTGTTTAAAAAATCCTTCCGCATTTGCAAAAATTCCACTTCCCTGCCAATATAGAGAAAAACAGTTTAAAAGAAAGGCAAAATCATGAATTCTACTCAAAATTATATAGAAATAGAAAAATTATACGGCGCAAACAACTACAAACCTTTAGATGTAGTCGTAGAAAAAGCTCAAGGTGTTTGGCTTTATGATGTAGAAGGCAAAAAATATCTTGATTGCCTAAGTGCCTACTCAGCCGTAAATCAAGGGCATTGCCATCCTCGTATACTGGAAGCAATGATTAAACAAGCACAAAAAGTAACACTCACATCACGTGCATTCCGCAATAGCGTTTTGCCTCAATATTATGAAAAAATCTCAAAACTTACAGGCTTTGAAAAAATTCTCCCTATGAACTCAGGAGCAGAAGCTGTCGAATCAGCAATCAAAACTGTACGCAAATGGGGGTATCAAAACAAAAATATCGAGACTGACAAAGCAGAAATAATAGTCTGCTCAGAAAACTTCCACGGAAGAACAACAACAATCATCAGTTTTTCAACCGATGAAGGTGCAAAGGCCGAATTTGGCCCTTATACGCCGGGATTCAAAATAGCAAAATACGGCGATATCGAAGAGCTAAAATCACTCATCACAACAAACACAGTTGCAATTATGCTGGAACCAATCCAAGGCGAAGCCGGAATAAAATTTCCGCCAAAAGGCTATTTAAAAGCCATAAGAGAAATCTGCACAGATAAAAATATTCTTATGGTACTGGATGAAATTCAAACAGGCCTCGGACGCACAGGAAAAATGTTCGCCTATGAGCACGAAAATATCAAACCTGATATGGTCACAATAGGAAAAGCACTGTCAGGTGGGTTTTATCCTGTTTCAGCAGTTTTGGCAAGTAAAGAAATCTTGGGAGTCTTCAAGCCAGGCGAACACGGATCGACCTTTGGAGGCAGCCCTCTTGCAGCAGCTGTAGCCATCGCGGCTCTTGATGTAATAGTTGATGAAAAACTTGCCCAAAGATCATCTGAGCTGGGAGAATATTTCTTGGAAAAACTAAAAACCATAAAAAACCCACACATAAAAGAAGTAAGAGGTCTTGGGCTTTTCATCGGGATCGAACTTGATACCAAAGCAAGACCGTACTGCGAAAAACTATTCCAACAATATGGCATACTCGTCAAAGAAACCCACGAAAACATAATAAGAGTGGCTCCGCCATTGGTAATAACAAAAGAAGAACTGGATTTTGCCTTTGATGCAATAAAATCAGTTTTTGCAGAATAAAAAAGAAGAAGGCGAGATTAAATTCTCGCCTTTTTAGATTTAAGAGTAGTTTTATTTTCTACAGATTCGAGGTCCCATAGGGCTTAGAACCTGTAGCTTTGTATAGACTGATAAAATCTATCAGACAATCAGTTTTGTTAGAAGCAACTGTTTTATCCATATCAAGAAGGTTTTCTTTATTTTGAATCAAATCCAAATATGATATAGTGCCTTGCTTATAACGTTTTTCATTAAAACCGAAATCTTGTTTCTCCATATCAAGTTTTTTGAGATTTTGGAGATATTTTTCATTATCAAGCTTGAGAGAACTCAAAGAATCATTAACTTCTTGAATCGCTACAAGATTTGTCTTTTGGTAGCTTTGCAAAATTTGTTCGTATTGATTTTTCTTCAATTTCACATTACCCACTTTTTGCCCGCCTGCAAATAACGGAAACAACATCCCCCCGCCCAAAGCGGCAAAAGTGTTAGACCAATTAAAAGCTTTTGACAATGAAGATGAACTAAAAGCCATAAGCCCCATTATATTAAAACTGGGAAGAAGTTCTTTTCTGGCAACTTTTACATCAATACCTGCTTTTTCGACATTTTTTTCAGCTGCTAAAACATCAGGACGACGAACAATCACAGCAGATGGGATTGCATCAGGAATTTCTTGATTGAATTTGATATCATCATAGGCTATTCTTTGCATGTTTTGGGCATTAGCAGGGCTATCGCCTGTTAAAACACAAAGAGCGTTTAGTAAAACTTGTTGATTTTTTTGAAGCTCTATCAATTCAGTCTTGGCAAGGACAAGATCCTTATTGGCCCTAACTGTATCAGCGGTGGATGTGATTCCTTGATGATTTCTTTTGAGCATCAAATCATAAATCTGTTGCTTATAATCAATTATGTCATTTTGAATAGCAATAAGCTTATCAACTTTTACCAAGTTAAGATACGTACTTGCAACAGCAGATGAAACAGAAATATACGCCGCTCTCTCATCAAACTTAGAAGCCTCATATTGTTTTTTAGCGGCTTTGGTTTTGTCGTGGTTTTTGGCAAAAAGATCCAATTCATAACTCATTATCAATGGCAATCCAAATGCACCATTTCCGTTCTCGCCGGGCATTTTAAACTGCCCAAGTCCCGGGGCTGTTGTCAAAGAAGGAAGTTCTTTGCCAAATTGAATTTTGGCTAATTGATTGAATTCCTCAACCTTCAATGTAGCTATCTTAAGATCTTGATTGGAATCAAGGGCCTTCAATATATATCCTGTCAAAATTTCATCATCGAAACTCTCCCACCAGGGCATATTTACATAATCGAACTTATATTCAGATACCTGAGCATTAATTACTTTTTTGCCCCAAGGGCCAAAAGCCATTGCACTCGGAACGGTTATATTGAGATTGAGCAGTCCGGCCAATACAAAAATACTTGTAATTTTACTAGCTTTCATCTTCTTCCTCATTTTCTGTTTTTTAGCATAGCACTTGTTTGCAAATTTTTAAGAATATGTTATCATAACATTGTTGTGATGACAACAGTTAATTATAACAACATAATAATAGAAATAAAAAAATAATCAATGAACGAAAGAGAAATGAAATATTTTGAGGATAGCATCCTCTACGCAATAGGCAAAACAGAACTATATTGCAGAATCAAAGGAGCACAGTTTTTCACCTCCCATGACTTTGGAGTAACTCTTGAACAATTTTGCTTATTGGAACTCCTTTCACACAGTGATGCGACATGCCAAAGAGATTTGTCAAAACGAGCGCTAAAAGACCGCTCAAATGTCAGCAGAATTTTGAACATTCTTGAAAACAAAGGCCTTGTTGAAAGACAAGTGGATACAAAACAAAAAAGACTCGTCAAAAAAGTTTCAATAACAAAAAAAGGCCGTGATTTGTTCGAGAGAATCATTCCTATTCTGAGAGCCAGATTTTCGGATCATTTTGAGGGAATAACAGATGAAGAACTGACAATAACCAGGCGCACATTGGAAAAACTGAGAATTAATTTGAGTAAAGATACAGCTATACAAATATGAGGAAGAGAAAATGGAAGAGAAAGAGACAGGCAGAGTAAAAAAAAGATATATATTTATCACCCTTGTGACACTTGCTACAATTACAGCTATTGTTTGGGGCATTAATGAATCGAAATATGTCTCAACAGACGACGCATATGTAGATACACACGCCGTACAAATAGCTCCAAGAGTATCGGGGCAAATTATAAATGTATATGTAACCGATAACCAAAAAATCAAAGAGGGTGAACTTATCGCAGAAATCGACCCCACTGATTATCATATAAAAAACTCCGAAGCAGAAGCCAAATACAATATGGCCCTATTCAAACAAAACAACGCAAAAGCAGATTTCAAAGCAGCAACTTCTGCAATTGAACTTGCAAAAAAAGATTTGGAAAGATACACTGCCCTTTACAATGACGGGGCGGTACCTAAACAACAACTTGATCAAGCACAAATAAACTATGATGCAGCCAAAGCAAAACTGACGGAAGCCAATCAAAATTTACTCTCCGCAAGCAATAACAGAGTTGCAGATGCAGAACTTAAACAACTGGCATCATTAAAAGATCAAACAAAATTAAATATTTCATATACAAAAATCTACGCTCCTCAAGATGGATACGTAACCAACAAATCTGTCGAAAAAGGTGCCTATATTCAAACAGGACAACCTCTTTTAACGCTCGTACCTGATCATGTATGGGTTGTTGCCAATTTTAAAGAAAATCAGCTTGAATACATGAAACCCGGACAACCGGTAGACATAGTTATAGATACTTATCCTCACAAAGTATTCAAAGGAAGATTCGACAGTATTCAAAGAAGCTCAGGAGCCAAATCAAGTCTTTTCCCTCCTGAAAATGCGGTAGGAAGTTTTGTCAAAATCGTACAAAGAATCCCCGTAAAAATAGTCTTTGATGAAAAAATAGACCCGCAATACACAGTTGTACCCGGTATGTCAGTAATTCCTAAAGTCAGAGTAAAATAACCATGGCTAATGAAGAACAAGAATGGAAATCACCGCATAACCCTTGGTTAATAACAGCAGCAGTAATGCTTGCGGTATTTATTTTCGTGCTTGATTCAACAATTGCAAACGTTGCCTTGCCTCATATGGCAGGCAGTTTCTCAGCAAGCCAAGACGAAGCGATGTGGATTCTTACAAGCTATCTTATAGCAAGTGGGATCATATTGCCTTCTGTTGCATGGTTTAGCAATGTTTTTGGAAGAAAAGCTTTTTTCATTACTTGTATACTGATATTTACTTTTGCATCAGTCCTTTGCGGTTTATCAACAAGCCTTGATACGATGCTTGTCTCTCGTATAATACAAGGCATAGGCGGTGGTGCAATGCTGCCTATAGCACAAGCCATCATGATGGAGAGCTTCCCAAAAGAACAACGAGGCGTTGCAATGTCAATTTTTGCCTTGGGTGTCGTAACAGCACCTGTCATAGGGCCGCTTTTGGGTGGATGGATTACAGATAATTATTCTTGGAACTGGATATTTTTTATCAATCTTCCTTTTGGATTGTTGGCAGCAACGCTTGCAAACAGTTTTATCGAAGATCCCCCTTACGCGCAAAAAAAAGGACTGCAAAAAATAGATTATGTAGGCTTTGGGTTCTTGATAGTTTGGCTTGTCTCACTCCAAGTTGTTTTGGACAAGGGTCAAAATGCTGACTGGTTCAATGCTCAATGGATTTGCTGGCTCTCAGTAGTTTCAATTATTTCAATGATCTGCTTTGTAATCTCTCAATTAAAAAACAAAGACTCAATCATCGACCTAAGTATTTTTAGAGATAGAAACTTTGCCATAGGCTCATCATTACTTATGATAGTAAATGCTGTTTTGTACTCTTCAATAGCAATTATGCCTCTGTTTTTGCAATCATTACTCGGTTATACCGCATATTTAAGCGGATTTGCCACTATGCCAAGAGGTGTAGGCAGTCTTACTGCAGTGCTTTTCACTGCGATAGCAGGGCATAAACTCGATGCAAGATTTTTGGTTACAGCAGGCTTAAGCTGCATAGGAATATCAAGCTTAATGTTTGGTTTTTTAAGCTTGGATATATCAATGTTTAATATCGTTTTACCAAACGTAATAATGGGCTTTGGCCTTGGATTGACAATTGTACCTTTGACAACACTATCATTGGTTACTCTTGATAATCACAAAATGACAAATGCCTCAGGAATCCAAAACCTTATGAAAAATATAGGCGGAGCTATCGGAACATCTATTGTAAATACTCTTCTTATCAGAAATGCTCAAAAACACCAATTTTTGATGGTCGGACATTTATCACCCCTAAATCCCGTTTTCAAATATAAAGTTGCCTCGACACAAGCTGCACTGTCAACTTATATGCACGCAACGGTGGCTGAACAAAAAGCCAATTACCTAATGTATGGCGAATTGCTTAAACAATCAAATTTATGGTCCTATATAGATGCTTTTAGAATTTTTGGTATTTTGGGACTCTGCATTATTCCGTTTTTATTCTTAATGAAAAAGCCAAGATTTGATAAAAATGCTTCTGCAGATATGAGTGCTCTTCATTAAATCTTTTTGTAAATAAATATTTCGTTATGTAACATTTATGTTAAGATTTCGTTACAAAAATTTATATTTATACCCTTTTTTTGTTTTAAATTTACACAAAAAAGGTATAATAACTCATGTAAGATAAGCCAAAAAAGTACAGTACAGTCTAGGAGTAGTATCGTTGTCCAGTATTCAGCCGCTATCAGGCGGTATATTGCAAAATACTGTCAATGCTTCGCAGCAGCAGATTAATGAACTTCAACAAATC
>JAQUTS010000094.1 GCA_028694275.1 Candidatus Gastranaerophilales bacterium | reverse complement strand
CACTTATGATGATTTTGCCAGGATTTTTGACCGTATCGGAACAGAAATTGGTACTTATGCGCTCGAAAACTTCCACGCACACGTTGCAGGAATCAACTACGGACCAAAAGGGGAGAAAAATCACCTTATGCTTGAAGAATCAGATATGAATTACAAAGACCTTATGCGCGCATTTAAGGCGTTTGACGTCAAAGGTGTTTTGGTATGCGAAAGCCCCGTCATGGAAGATGATGCGAGGCTTTTAAAAAAATATTATCAATCGTTATAAACGATGACTATTTAACAGATTGAACGAACCTTATAGAATCTGTCATTTGTTCTTTCATCTGTTTTGGGTAAATCCCATGGATTGCCTGAAGCGTATCAATAGCATCAGATGCTTTGATGGTTTTTTGAACAACAGCTGTTTCAATGGCATTAACAGGAGTTTCAAGGCCGGAGCCTATTTTTACTGCTTTTTTAGCTTCTTGCAAATATTTTGGAACAACAGCTCCAAATTTTTGTTTTTGTACTTTGCTTTTCATAGACGGATTAAAATTTGTAATCATTTTGTACCTCTCTTTTCCAAATCCAGTTATTTTGTAATGCAGAAATCACATTAAATACAATCGCTTTAAAACTTCTAAAAAATAAAATTTGCTACTTAAAAATCATTATTTACATAAATTTAAAAACATACTCGAAAAAACACCGTAAGGCCTTATCTCACCTACGATATCGCCAGTTTGGGTTTTGATATCTTTATCGTAGAATTTTCTCAATTCACTTGAAAAAACATCCCTTTGAGAAAGCCACCCAAGCTCAATTAAAGCATGTATCAAAGCAAAAGCCCGTGCCTGCTCGTTAGAATCAAGTATTTTTATCAAAACTACCTGCGACTTCTCTGAGTTATACACCATGCAAAGCCCCTCAGCCCCTACTTTTGCAATGAGTTTGCCTTTTGATGCGGCAACAATTTCAGAATCTATCCTACCATGCCCGCCCATAAAATAAGGATTCAAAGACATTGCTTCTTTTATTTGAGGATAATTTTCAAAACAGTTTAAAAACCCGCGACACATATTTTCTAGAGGCATCGCCCAAATAGGCGCACCGCAGCCGTCTTTTGAGACTTCACCATGCCCGTATTCGCAATAAGTACCGATTCTATCCCAAATCAATTTTTGCAAAGGATGCTCCATATCAAGATATGTCGCAGTATTCCAGCCTTCTTTTATACATGCTGCCAAAAACCCTGCATGCTTACCTGAACAATTGTGATGAAGAGGATTTGGAGGAATATCATTTTTGATTAAAAACTCTCTTGCCTCCCTATCCAAGGGCTGATGGGTGCCGCATTGAAGATATGACAGATCAAGGTCAAGCTTTTCAAGGATACCTTCCACCGTGGCAACATTCTCAAAACTTCCGCTATGAGAGGCGCACAGGATGGCTATTTCTTCTTGGCTAAAGCCAAAATAATCAAAAACGCCCAAATCCGCACAAACAGAGGCCTGGAGCGGCTTGGCGCACGAACGCAAGAAATAACAAGCATTTGAGCCGTCATACCCGAAGTCGGCTTCTATTTTGTTATTTCCAAAAAGAATTAAAGTCCCAAAATGCGTTCTCTCTACTATGTTTTGGCGAGTTATCTCAAGAATTTTTTCCATAAATAGATTGTATCACTACATGCAAAATCCTCATGCAAATTGTTAAGTTTTGTGTCCGTCTTGCTTAAAAATCTGATATCACATGGAATAAAAGTGGTACATGTTTAAAAAGTATAGTTTAGAAAAAACCCGCAACACAAAAGTCAAAGAGGACGAATTGTTGTACAGGATGTAGTTATGGCAGTAGACGGGCTATCGATCAACAACATGGGAATGATCAGGGACATACTCCCTGCAGAAATTCAACAAAGAGCAGAAGAAAGTTCTGCGGCTTTGGCACGCATGAAAAAGGTCGAGAACTCCGAAAAAATGACACTCAATCCTGATGGGCAAAACAAAAGAGACCAAAATCAGCAGCAGCAAGAAGAAGAAAAATCCCAAGAAGAAACTCTCAACAGTCTTTTTATGGAAATGTCAGAAGAAAGAAAATCTGACACAGTTGATATTTATTCAAAAGTTGTAGAGCTGACAGAAAACAAAACCGAATACAAAGTCGTATACAATACTTATAAAGAAATTGTCGAAATAATACACATAAAAACAGGATCAATAAAAGAAACAATGACCCTTGAAGAGTTGAAGTCTTTTGTAATGAAAGTCAAAAACCCACTCGGCATCATCGTTGATAGAAAAATATAAACCATTCATTGGATATACCAACCCGCAATCAAGTGTATAATGCTATAAAACACATGTGTGAGAATAGGTATGAGTGCTTACAATCCAAACAGTGCTGCCCACTTAAAACAGTACCAGCAGACACAAATACAGACAGCTACACCTGAAAAGCTTTTAATCATGCTATATAACGGTGCTATCAATTTTTTGAACAAAGCAAAAGTCTATATTGAACAAAAAGATTACGCGCAAACAAACACATTTTTGCTGAAAGCTCAAGCAATAATATCAGAATTTATGAACACAATAGATTGGGATCCGAATCCTGAATTTGCCCAAAATCTGTACAGCTTGTATGATTTTATGAACAATACACTCATTCAGGCAAATATAAACAAAGACTCAGAAAAAATTGATGTCGTTATAGACCTTCTAAAAACGCTCAAATCCGCTTGGGAAGAAGCCGCCATAAAAGTTGCAAAAGAAAGAGAGCTTCAATCACAAGAAGAAGGCAGCATTGATAACTATGAACGCATTGATATAACCGATGGAATCTAAGATGAACACCAAAAAAGAAATCTATCAAAACATCCTTGCCATCTCAAAGGAAATAGAGCTTCTTATTTCGCTTGGGAATTTTGAAAAAATTGACCATATTCTTGATAAAAGACAAATTTTCATAAACCAAATTGAACCTCAAGATAAAGAATTTGGCGAAATAAAAGTACTCATTGATCAAATTTGTGCAATTGATGAAGTCAATTTTCAAAAACTTTCAGAGCAAAAAGATGAAATTTACAGAAAAATGAAAAACGTATCAAGAGGCAATCAAATGCTATCGAAATACAAACTAAGAGAGCTCAACACATCAAGAAATGTCGACGAAAGAAGCTAATCTTTTGCTTCAAGTTCTGCATATTGTCCGCATTTTGAGCATGCAAGCCTTTTTCCGCTTGAATCAATAGGCAAAAATATATGATTGCATTTAATGTATTCTACTTGTTCAGGCTCTTGTTTTTGGGGTCTGGATTGATGTTCGATTATTTTTTTTAACAAAAACTCCACTACATACATAAACCAAACCTCTTAATATATCTGCGCAAAAGACAAAAAGTAATCAGTGACTACATTCACAAGCATAGGCAAAACCACTATCATAATTGCAACGCCCATAACAGGTTTGAAAAGAAAGCTCAACTGAAATACGTTAACCTGCGGTGCGGTTTTAGAAATTACACCAAGGATAATATCCTGCCCCAAAGTAGCCAAAAGCACAGGTGAAGCTATCTGTAAGCCCACAAACAGAACATTTGATGTGACAATAATCAAATAATCTCGACTAATTATTTTTGCCAAAGGCAAAGCCGTATCATACAAGGGAAACACCTCAAAGCTCCTTAGAAGAGCCCTTGTAAGCCAGCACACACCACCGATATGAAGAAAAATCACGGCTCCAAAAAGAGCCAAAAAAGTACCAAAGACAGAACTTTGTGTCTTAGTACTGCTATCAAACATCATCGCCGATGAAAGACCCATTTGCATATTTATCATATCGCCGCCTGCATTGATTGCGCAAAAAATAGCACTTCCTATAAACCCTATAATTGCGCCAAATATGGCATTTAGGAACAAATTCAAAATCAAAGACGACCCAACAGGCATAGCCAGATTTCCGATTAAAGGTACAATTATAATCGTCATAACAAAAGAAAAAGCTACTTTTATCGTTATCGGAATTTCTTTTCTACTCAAAACAGGAGCAAAAGATGCAAAACTAAAGATTCTCGCAAAAACAATCAAGCCCGCATTAATAGCAGAATCAAATGCAGGGAAATTTTTTGAAAGATCAATAAGAACATCTGTTATCAAATTTATCTTCTCCTGTTAATGTATTTTGTTTCGGCAAGATCGGGTTGAGGAGATGAAACACCTCTAGTGCTTATAACTTTTTGCATAGCGTCTCGTTTTTCTCCTGTGGCATCTTTGGGGGCTTGTTTCATCAAATCTTTAACACTTGAATTTTTGGATGCGGATGCCATTTCATCATCAGGTGTCAAATTTTCACCGGGCATAAGTGCAAAATTGTCCTGCTTTGTAATGACTTCAAAAGCCACATGAGAAGATTCTCTAAAGAAACTTACGAGCATATTTGTAAAAGTCCCGCCGCCTATCATCAAAACCAAAAACACGGCGAAAATCTTTGGCGCAGCAGCGATAGTTTGCTCCTGAACCTGTGTAACCGCCTGCAAAATCCCTACAACCAGACCGATTGCCGCCGCCATCAATACACAAGGCATTGATATCAAAAGCATCAATATAAATCCTTTTCCCATATGTTCAAGAAGCATATCTTCCATTAATCAGTCCTCAGTTGAAACTTTGTACAAGACCGTTGACTATCAAACTCCACCCGTCAACAGCGATAAATATCAGAAGCTTAAACGGCAAAGAAATAATAGTCGGTGACAGCATAAACATACCCAAAGCCAAAAGTACGTTTGCCACAACCAAATCAAGTACTATAAACGGTATAAATATAATGAACCCGATTTCAAAAGACGATTTGAGCTCACTCACAATATAAGCAGGTGTCACTTGCCATATTGTCAAATCATCAGGCGTTTTTGGCGGTGGGGATTTGCTCATTTCGACAAAAAATGCCAAATCATCCTCGCGAGTTTGTCTGAGCATAAATTCTTTCAAAGGTTTAGAGCCTTCTGTCAAACACCCGATAAGATCTCCTCTTTCATAAGGCTTAACCCCGGCATCATACATGCTCTGAAAAGTAGCCCCCATTGTGTATATTGTCAAAATCATAGACAAACCTATAATTACCATACTTGGAGGAACTTGTTGCGTACCAAGAGCGGTTTTTAGGATAGAGAAAACTATCACAAAACGCAAAAAACTTGTCATGCAAGTAAAAACAAACGGCAAGAATGAAAAAACCGTCATAACGACAAGCAGTTGTAATATAGGATTTAGATCTTTTATTACTGATTCCATTTTACTTTTGCAACCTCTTCATTAAATCCTTAAACACCGTCTGTTGGGACTGATGCGGGACATCAAATATATCGACCTCTTCAAATTCATCATAAGAAGCCTCTTTTTGAGATTTCCACTCATCCAAAGAAACAACATTTTGTCCTTCAACACCGCCAAGCTTGGTCAAAAACACTGTTCTTTCAGCATCTGTGGCCAGAAGGATTTTTTCTCCGCCTGCTCTTATAACATGGATTGTTTTTCTTGGCTCTATAGACAAAGAAGTTTCTATTTCAAGGAAATTATTGTGGCTTTTGGCCCCTTTTCTTGCCATGGAGCATTTTTTCACAAGCACAAACCCGATAAAGATAATCCCTATCATAGCAAGTGTATAAACGCTAAAACCTATTATATAGTTATACATTTTTAAATGTCCTCATCATCAAAATCATCATCGAAGTCTTCATTCAAATCTTCTTCATCAATATCAAAATCATCCAAATCGAAATCATCACTATCAGAATCATCATTCTGCGCTTTTGGCTGAGTTTCAGCATTTGCTGCAATTTGTGCTTCTTCTTTGGCTTCTTCTGTGAAAATCTCTTTTATCAAAACGCCGTACTTATCATCGATGATAACAAGCTCACCCTTGGCGATAGCGTTGTTTTCGACTTTAAGCGTGATGTTATTTTGGTAGACATCCGCCAAATCAACAATAAGACCTTTGCTTATCTGCCTGAGTTCACCAAGAGGCATTTTAATTTTTTCAAATTCTGCACTCATCTCGACCTGAATAAGATCCCATCTGTTTTTGTTTTTAGTTTCCGTCATATCATCCTCACTAATTTCGTATTCTGAATTGTCTTGATAGTTATAAACAAGCATCGGGTCGGGATTTACATTGAATTTAAACTCAAAATCCCCCCTGATTTGCATAGAACTGATATCGCTTTTTTCCAAAATAACAATATCTTCACTCTGAATTTTTTTCACATCATCCAAAAGAATTTTCGTCTTTCCGACAAAAATATCAACTTCGATAAGGCTGTTTGCAAAAAACGTCTCAGGCAAATTTTCTGCCGCATTTGCAATTGATTCAGCACTTTGGAGCAAGTGTCGCGGCAAAATCACAATGATTTTGCCAGCAACACCGTTTTTTTCGGCTAAAAAGCTCAAATACAAATGCTCATTTTTTAGTTCTTTGTCTTCAATAAGATTTTTGATATTTTTACTTGGTACAAAATATTTTGAAAACTCTTTGTACAAACTATGATTAAACGCCGTCAAGACTTTGGCCTCAAGCTCTGTCAAATATTCAATTTCAAAGCCATGATCACTTTTCCCGAGTGCTATCTCCAAAAACATATCGATAACGTTTTGAGAAATTTTCAAAGAAGAAGTCACATCATCATATAGCTTGACTTGCGTTACAAAAAAACTGTCGTTTCTGGTCATGGAATTGGGGGCCTTGGACACAGAAACCAGTTTGAAATCAAAGTCTGTCTCGAAGAAATTTTGCACAG
>JAQUTS010000093.1 GCA_028694275.1 Candidatus Gastranaerophilales bacterium | reverse complement strand
CTTGCCCTATCGACTTTAGGATAGAGTTTTTGGCCTACAGAAACAAATTCATCGGGGTCTTTGCTTGTATAAAATTCAACAAAACTCTCACCCTCATCGCAAAATCCGACAGAACTGTCAAGCGTGGCATAGGCCTCTTTTGCCAAATATTGTGCAGGATTAATCAAAAGGTCATCTTTTTGCGCAAAATCAAGTATAACATCGCTCAAAAACGGATAATGCGTACAGCCCAAAATAATCTTTGTTACTTTGTTTTCAAGCATTGGACTGATGTAATTATGAACAAGTTCTTTTGCTTTTTGGGTATGAACTTTTTCTTCTTCAACAAGCTCAACAAGCCCAGGGCATGGTGTTTGAAAGATTGTTTTTTCGGGTGCATATTTTAGAATTTTTTCTTTATACGCATTTGATTTTATCGTGGCAGAAGTTGCAATTACGCCGATATTAACGTCGGAAATATCAGCCACAAAGCAAGCTGTAGGTTCAATAAGACCCAAAACAGGAAACGCGTAATCATTTTTTATTTCATCAAGAGTGACAGCAGAGCTGGTATTACAAGCCATAAGAACCATTTTGACATTTCTTGATGCAAAATAGTTAAGAATATTGCGCGAAAAACCCACTAATTGCTCTTTAGTTTTTTCACCGTAAGGAACATTTGCATTATCACCAAAATAGATAAAACTTTCATTCGGAAGCAGTTTTTTTACTTCGCCCAAAACACTAAGACCGCCTACTCCTGAATCAAAAATCCCTATCGGATTGTTATTTGCCATTTGTTTTTACTTTAGCCTCGTTTTCATATTCCATTGCCAAATACAACAAAATTCCATTTCCGATTGATTTGGCTGTTGTGTATTTTCTTTGTGGTTTTATCATATCACAACGTTCATCAGGATTAGAAATAAAACCTATTTCAACAAGCACAGCGGGCATTACAGTATGATTAATAACATAAAATTGTGACTGAATTATGCCCCTATCAGGACTATCAACGCCCAAAGACAAGTTATTGTGCACAATTTTGGCAAATTTTTGACTCTCGACCCTGTACCAGTGGGTTTCAAGCCCAACAGGAGTTGAGGATTGAGATGAATTGACATGCACGCTCACAAAAACATCAGGTGATGCACTATTGGCCTTGGAAACTCTTTCAGGCAAAGGAATAAAAACATCCGTATCACGGGTCATAATTACTTTTACACCCTTTGACTCAAGATAAGTTTTGAGCTGTTTTGACACATCAAGATTAATATCTTTTTCATTAATGCCTTCTCTTGTAGCCCCGACATCAGTCCCACCATGCCCGGGGTCAATCATAACAGTGGCACCTGATTTGATTACAATATCTTTTGCCTTATATATATTATCGGCGATTATCAAAGTGAGTTCCGTCCCGTCAGAAGAGAGCTGCTCTGACACAATTGAAGCCCTTTTAACAGGAATACGCCACAAGCTTCCGCCTGTATTATTGCCCAGAGGTGTTATATCAATTGTTTTGAACTGTTTTGTCATAGGTACGGATTTTAAGAAATCATCATTACCTTTTTTGACAGTCTTTTGGGTTTTTGGATCTGTGACCATTTTGACGCCCATATTAAGATTATATAGCGCCAATTCAATTTCTTCGGGGTTCCTTTTGATGCTATGCGCAAGAGGTCTTTTGGCTTTGATTTTGACAACAGTCGTTTGTTTGCCCTCTTGAATCGCCTGGAATTTTTCCATTGTTGTCATATGCGCATAAGGGAAATTCGCATACTGCAAATTGTTGTTTTTTTGAATACTGACAGAAATCAAATCAGGAGAAACAATCGCCTTATATTTTTGAGCCTCGGGCGATTCTATTGTGACTCTTATCGTATTATCCGGTTGCACTCCGAATCTGATTTTTTCTTTTGGAGAAATCTGTATCTCAGATGGTGCCTTCCCCCCTCTAAAAGCCGTATTAGGCAAATCTACAACAAATCTGCTCGGATTGGAAAGATAAAAAGGCGATGCCAAAGATGCAGTCCCAAGCCCTTGTAAAACTACCCCGTTTAAAGAGGCTTCTATATTAAAAATATTATATTGGGCTTGCAGTTTGACTGTTTCGATACTGTTCCAAACAGCTCCTGTAGAACTGATTTCAGGAGTTTTGCAAACATTAGAATAGCTCTTGTCTATAGGGCAATATTTAGAAGGAGCCTTAGACAAATTATTACTCATTATCACATTAAGTTCTTCATAATATGAATAATAATCAACATCTTGCTGCGGAGGAGTTTTTTCGGCATAAACAGTAGTACCGTACTTGTCAACCGGTTTACTCATATTAAAAATAATCATATTGTGAACTGTATTTATTCGAATTTGATCAAGAGCCGATGGCTCACCCGTGAACACAATTCTGACAGAATCAGGCGAAAACTGAGCTATTCTGACACTTTTAACAGCAGGATTGGTTGTTTCAATTTGAGCTTTTGTATTTGCCAAAACAGTGTTTTCAAGATCATACACAACCCTGTGAGGATTGTTCAAAACCATTTTTTTGAGGTGAATCGGAGGAACTTTTTCTTTTGTTGTCAAAATAAACATCTTCTGCGAGCTATCCATGCTTGATGAAGAAATAGTCAGCGCAAATGTTTCAGAACAAGTCACAAAAAACATAACTATAGCAATTAAAAAAGCCGTACCCTTCAATAATCCTCCTTGAAATAAAGCTCAAAGCTTATAATTCTGCCGAAAAACCGTATTTAATTACCAAAAGATTATAGCAACGATTGTTTTTTTGAACATCAACCCATAGGTCGAAATCTCTACAGTATTGCATAATAAATACCAAACATGTAGAATAAATACAAAGGGGAGATTTTATGGAAGATTTCAACAAACGCTGGTATGACAAATATGAAAAAACTCATAAGGTTCTTGAAATTCTAAAAGAGTTTTCTGATGAAGATATTGATTTTGTCATGGATGAAGTTTTGGAAACAGCGATGGCTCTCAAAAAAAGCCGCACTGAAACCGAACTTATAAGTCTTGGCATCCAAAAAATCAAAGGTATTATGCACTCTGAAAACAAACAAAGATGGTATGACCAAAATCGCACTCTTTATACTGTGATGAATTCTCTTTCTGCGATGAAAGAAGATGACTTCAAAAATATAATTGACGCACTGTATGATTCTCTTCACAGTATAGATTAATTTGACCCTTTATCCTATTTATAATAAGATTTTAAGTATAAGTATATATAAATAAGGTTAGGTAAAAAAAATGACATCAAAAAAATTTCTTTTCACTTCAGAATCTGTAACTGAAGGGCACCCTGATAAAGTGTGCGACCAAATTTCTGATGCTATTTTGGATGCATTCTTATTGCAAGATCCAAAATCCAGAGTAGCGGCTGAAACTTCTATTACAACAGGCATGGTGCTTGTTTCGGGTGAAATTACTTCTGAATGTTATGTTGACATTCCATCAGTTGTAAGAAACACCGTAAAAGAAATTGGATATACAAAAGCCAAAGGCGGCGGATTTGACCACAGAACCTGTGCCGTTTTAACAAGTATAGACGAACAATCACCTGATATTGCAGGCGGGGTAAATGTTTCTTTGGAAACAAGAGACGCCAACTCACAAGCTGACACAGGAGCAGGCGATCAAGGTATTATGTTTGGTTTTGCGTGTAATGAAACACCCGAACTTATGCCTCTTCCGATAAGTTTGTCCCACAAACTTGCATATCGTTTGGCCGAAGTCAGAAAACAAAAACTTGTTAACTATCTTCGTCCTGACGGCAAAACTCAAGTAACAGTTGAATATATTGATAATAAACCATCAAGAATCGACACTATTGTTGTCTCAACTCAACATGACCCTGAAATCAACGGCGAAGCCGATAATGACAAAGTTCAAAAAATCATTCGTGAAGATATAATCAAATACGTTGTAGAACCTGTATTTGAAAACTACTCAATCAAACCTGATGAAAACACAAAATATCTTATCAACCCATCAGGAAGATTTGTAGTGGGCGGACCTCAAGGTGATGCCGGACTTACAGGAAGAAAAATCATCGTTGACACATACGGCGGGTACTCTCGTCACGGCGGCGGTGCTTTCTCAGGCAAAGATCCTACAAAAGTAGACAGATCAGCTGCATACGCAACAAGATATGTTGCCAAAAACATAGTTGCAGCAGGGCTTGCAGACAAATGCGAAGTCCAAATCGGTTACGCAATAGGTGTTGCAACTCCTGTATCAATAATGGTGGATACTTTTGGAACAGGTAAAATTTCAGATGATGAAATCTCTGAATTGATCGAAAAAAACTTTGATCTAAGACCTGCTGCGATTATCAAACAATTTGATTTGACAGGGCTTCCTGCCAAAAACAACGGTCATTTCTACAGACTGCTCGCATCATACGGGCATATGGGAAGATGTGATCTCAACATTCCATGGGAAGTTGTAGATAAAGCCCAAACTCTTAGAGAACAAGCTTGTTTATCAGCTAAAGCGTAATTATTAAATAAAGAACCAAATACCGACTCAATAGGGTCGGTATTTTTATTTTGAAATATCAACTATTTATTCTAGTTCTCAAGAGCTATTTTATATGATTTGATATTTCACAACACTAAGCCCGAGAGTATAATCAGAGCATAGGTGGAATTTAGGAGAAAAACATGGTTTCAGCGTTTTATACAATCAAAAATGAATTAAATAAATACGGAATATCTTCATCAGGAAATATTCAATCTGATATAGCGGCTATAAATAAGAAAAAACAAGAAAACGGCGAATCAACTATTGATGCAAGTTCATTTATGAGTGCTCTTACTCAAATGAATCAACAACAAAATAACACCACAAGCAATATCGGGCAATTTATGGGCGGTCCGAGCCCTGTTATGTCAATACTTTCATCTCTTGGGCTATCCCCATCGGGAACTTTGCAAGGTGATATCACATCAATTGAAAGCAAAATATCAGAACTTGAATCCTCAGGAAATCTCAGTACTGAACAAAAAGCTAATTTGGAATCAATGAAAGCAGAACTAGAAGCAGTAAAACAAAGAGAAGAACAAAAAGCCCAAAATTCAAATTCTACTCAAAACACCCAAAACACTCAGCAAGCTCAACAAAATCAAGGCGGTGGCGGAACTCCTCCTTGGGCAAGTTTGATGCAGTCATTGGGGCTTTCTATGCAAGGGTCAAAAGAAGCTGATTTTTCGGCAATATCACAAAGACTCTCTATGATGAGATCAGGCAGTACTTTATCTGCCGCACAAAAATCAAACTTGGATCTTTTGGAATCTCAGTTCCAACAATATCAAAACCAATACTAATAAGTATTTAAAACAAATTTACAAAAGAGCTCTAAAAACATGTTTCAGAGCTCTTTTTTTGGGGTATACATCTATTATGTATAATTAAATCGGCAGGATAGGACTATATGATACCCCAAATTAGTTCTGGCCAAGATGATTCTTGGTTAAGAAAAAAACTCCTTGAAAGACAGGCTAATCAGGCTGCTTCAGGTAATACCCCAAATATTTCATCTCAGACCCTGGAACAAAACAACGGAACAAGTCAAACCAAAGACATTACTCCCATTTCAGGAGCTGCCAGTTCTCAGGACAAAGGCAAAATCATGAATGATTTCCTGCAAACTACAGGTTTGAATCCACAAAGTTCTCAAGGTACTGAGATATCGGCAATTGGCGAAAATGCTTCGACAATGAGGACTCAAGCAACAGATCCTGCTGATTTTAAGCATGGTTCTGTTGCCGCCAATGTGCCAAATAAATCTGATGAATCAATACAAAATCAAAAAGCAGAAGCAGCCTATAACCGCACAGGTGCCACGCAACTTGGAGAATACAACAAAATGTTAATCAAGAAAAAACACCCCGTTCATCACTAGAAAAAAATTAAAATAACCGATGTTTGATTAACAAAAGAATTAAAAAACTCTCCATACGTAGCAAAACCTATACTCGGTAAACCTTCAAAGATTTGCCTAAAGTCTTTGCCTTCTTCTTCAAGCTGAATTTTGTTAAATCTGCTTGCGCAACAAAAATGCAAAAGAGCAGAAACGCTCGCGAGAACCATTATTTCACGCTTTCTGAATTCAATCATGCCTTTCATAATACTTGTTGATGCAAGCACTTGCATTTCTGACCCTTTTGGCACTGCAGAATACATATAAAGATGATTATTCTCATCAGCATATCTTATATCATGGACATAAGCTTCACCATAAACCATTATGCCTATTGAATAATTGATGAAATGATTTTTGATTTCAGAAATAGGCTTACCTATTTGCTTGGCATAAAACTCAGCAGCGGGAATATTATCTATTGTTTTTATGCATCTTATTGATTCATCCGCATCTGTAACCCGTACCACTCTACCAAGCGGCTTAAAATTTTGCGTTTTGACCGCCTTATACCCGATGGTCGGCTCAACAAGCAATAATATTGCCGATTTGGTATAATATTCACCATTCATATATATATAAGTTTCTTTAAGACGCCAAGCATCCGCTGCCGTCCCGCCGACGAAGAAAACTTCTGTTAATTCATTCAATCTTGAAATAATTTTTTCTTCTTGATCGCACAGACCATTTGAGAGGATAATTCCGACATAATCTTCAGGATTATTGTCCACGCAATGTGCACAAAACTTTTTGCGCAAATTATTAAAAGCCTTATCCGTATCAAAAATATTATACACATCTTTGATCAGCTCAAGGCCTACATTTTTGACAATAGTACTATCAAGCGCAATTGCAAC
>JAQUTS010000092.1 GCA_028694275.1 Candidatus Gastranaerophilales bacterium | reverse complement strand
CAAAAACTGAAGCCCTCTAACGCCGTCTTTGGCTACTTCTACCTCATATCCGTACATAGGAAGAACATCTTCCAAATACTTAGGATTGTCATCTATAATCAAAATTTTACCTAATGAGGCCATCTATCTCTATCTCCTATTTATCAAACTATATTGTACTTAAGTGCCTTAATTGCCGCTTGTGTTCTATCCTCAACTGAAAGTTTTTGCAAAATATTACATACATGAGCTTTTGCCGTATGAATGCTCACGCATATTCTTTCTGCTATTTCTGCATTTGAAAGCCCGTCAACGATGAGTTTCAATACTTGTGATTCTCTCTCTGTAAGATTAATCCCGTCCAATGAATCTTCTGAAATATGACTGCTTGATTGAGCAGAATTGATTTTACTTAAAACAAGCTCTGCAATAGACGGATCAAGCCATGCTGCCCCTTCTGCCACTGTTTCTATTACTTGCAGCAAACGCTGAGGAGTAATGTCTTTAAGGCAATATGCATTGGCTCCGACTTTTAGAGCTTCCAAGATTTCTTCTTCTGAATTATGAGAAGTCAAAATAATAATTTTGAACCCTTTATTGATGCTTTTGATTTGCTTAGTGGCCTGAATACCGTCAATTCCCGAGAGCCCCAAATCCATCAAAATAAGATCAGGCTGATGTTCTTGCGCCAAAGCAACGGCACTTTCACCATCTTCTGATTCGATAACGGCAGAAACAAAATCAACAGACTCCAGGGTCGTTTTCAGCCCAAAACGAGTTAATGCATGATCCTCTACCAATAGAATTTTAAGTTTATTTTTCACAACCGGCCCTTAGTTAGTATTTTAATTTTATTATATAGTTATCTTGATTTTTTAGCAAAGTTTTTTACAAAAATAACACTCTTGACCCAAAAAAACCTCAAAAAGGTAATGTAAAGTGGAATCTTGAACCTTTTCCTTCTTCTGATTCCGCCCAAATACGTCCGCCATGCTTTTCTATAATTTGTTTGGAAAGAAAAAGTCCCAATCCTGTTCCGACTTTTCTCATTTTTTTGGCAGTAGAAAAATATTTTTCAAAAACCTTATCCAAATCAGAAACAGCTATACCGCGGCCATTATCAATAACTATCACTTCCACTTCTTTTTTTCTTAAAACAATTTCCACACAAATCACGCCGTCTTCTTTTGTGTGAGAAATAGCATTATTAAGAAGGTTTTTGATAACTCGTTTTATTTCTATTTTGTCAAAATCCAACATCAAAGGCTTCTTTGGCGGCACAAAATTAATAGCGTGTTTTTTTACCAAAAAAGAAACTTCTTCAATCGACTCATTTATCGTCTCAGCCAATGATTCGGTATTTTTACTGATTTTCAGAGCTCCTGATCTGTTTTTGCAGGTATCAAGGAGTGTATTTACCAAAAATAAAAGTTCTTCGTTATTTTTTATCATACTTTTTATTACATCTTTTTGCTGAGAAGTTATTGAGCCAAAAGACTCTTTTGAAAACAGCTTCAAGGCATTAATTTCTGCCAAAATAGGCACCTTGAGATCATGGGTCAAAGTTGCAGTGAAATCCTGCTGAATTTTGACAAGCTCCTCAAGATCATGTTTTTGTTCTTCAAGCTCCATTTGATATGCCTTAATCATAAGTTCTCTATCTGTCAGAGCCTCTATCATTCGGTTGATATTTTCGGCAATAAGCTTAGTATCTGTGGTCAAAGACGACCTCAAACGTCTTGAAAGATTGCCGTAGCGAACTTCTTGCGCCGTAATCGAAATTCTGTTCAAAAATTTGGTAAGCGTGATTCTTTTTTTGTGTTCCATTCGGTAAAGAACCACAAAAAACAGCAATAACAAAAGAACAACTATTAATACTAAAAAAAGAATATCCATAGAACTATTATATTGCAAAAAACTTTCCGGTGGGGAAACTTTACGTTTTTTAGATTACCAAGTGTTCTTAACATAAAAAAATAAACTGTAATGGCGACTTTTAGGTATTTGTTAAAACATATCTACACATTTTTTATTTTTAGAGCATCTGCTGATAGAATGATTTATACCACCTCAAATAAATAGCCCATGCAAAAAGGATTTCTTTGGGTTATCATATAAAAACACTGCAGGTATTAAAGAAATTCAAAGGGGGTCAGTTGAAAAAAATAAGCTATATTTTATTGGTAGCAATACTATCTTTTTGTATTTATGCCCAAGGAAATAATATTTGTATAGCAGACAATGCCCCGTCCACACAAATACAAAATACAGATATTCAAAAAATAGAGCCATCACCGGTTGATGACATTGCCAATACACCCATTGAGCAAATAACAAAAAAACATAACAATGCATTACCTTCAACGGGTGAAGTTTTTGCAAATCTGATAACGCTTGTTTTGATTATGCTTGTCCTTGCCTGGGCTTACAGCAAATACGGCAAAAAAGCACTGGACAAAGTCCTTGCCTCCCAACAACTCAAAAAAAATGACATAAAAATACTTTCTACCGCTCCTATGGGGCAAAATAAATTTTTGCACATAGTAGAAGTTGACGGTGAAAGAGTACTTATAGGTTCAACCAATACTCAGATTTCTCTTTTGAAAGAACTGAGAGATATTAAACAAGAAAAGGCGGTCTCTGATGAATAAAACTATTCAAATCGGCAATAAACTGGTTGGTGATAATCAACCTTGCTTCTTTATTGCAGAAATCGGCATCAACCACAACGGCGACATTAATCTTGCCAAAAAACTAATCGACCTGGCTGTAGAATCAGGCTGTAATGCGGTAAAATTCCAAAAAAGAACTGTGGATGTTGTCTACACACAAGAAGAACTTGCAAGACCAAGGCCAAACCCATTCGGCGAAACCAACGGCGATCTCAAAAGAGGTTTGGAGTTTGGTTTTGAAGAATATGAAGAAATCAACAACTATTGCCGCGAAAGAGGAATTATGTGGATTGCTTCTTGCTGGGATGAAGAATCTGTTGATTTTATAGAACAATTCAACCCGCCTGCTTACAAAATTGCATCCGCTTGCCTTACAGACAAGGATCTTTTGCTTTATACAAAATCAAAAGGCAAGCCCATTATCCTTGCAACAGGAATGAGTACACTCGAAGAAATAGATTCCGCTATGGAAATTTTGGGAACAGAAAACACTATTCTTCTGCAATGCACAGCAACATACCCAAGCGAAAACAATGAGCTTAATTTGCTTGTAATTCCTCAGTTCAAAGAAAGATACCAAACACTTGTCGGCTACTCAGGGCATGAAAGAGGTATTGCGCCTTCATTTTTAGCTGCAGGGCTGGGTGCTTGCGTAGTAGAAAGACACATAACACTTGATAGAGCAATGTGGGGATCTGATCACGCTGCAAGCTTAGAGCCGGAAGGTCTTCACAAATTAATCCGTGACATAAGAATGATTCCAAATATACTTGGAACAGGCAAAAAATGTGTTTATTCCGACGAAAAACCAATCATAGAAAAACTTCGCAGAAAGAAAACCATCTTATGCTAAATCTCCCCCACAAAGACAAAATAAAACTTATCGCCACAGATTTTGACGGTATTTTGACAGATGGCGGACTTTATTTGTCTTGCAAAGGAGATGAAAGTTTCAAAAAAATAAACTACAAAGATATTATGGGGATTTCCATCTGGCTGAAAAATGGAGGGAAATTCGCCATAATATCTGGTGACTCAGGCGAAGCCATAAATACTTTGGCAAAAAAATTCAATCTCGAAGATGTATATCAAGGACTAAAATTTGACCAAAAAAATGAAGCTCTAAAAAAAATCATGGACAAATACTCACTAAGTCCTGATGAAATCTGCTATGTAGGGGATGATATCAATGATATCAACGCACTAAAACTATGTAAAACACCCATAACAACCCCTGATGCCAACTATAAACTCAGAAAAGAAATTAGTGATATAATAATAACAAAGACCCAAGGGGGCTTTGGAGTGATAAGAGAAGTTGTTGACAGTATTTTAGATTAGGTGGATTAAATGCTTGAACAGAATATAAAAGAATTGGAAAAAAGAAACCCCGAACTTGCGGCAAAAATATCAGCGCATACGGAAATAAAAGATATAGAAGTTTTTGAATCAGAATCAAAAAACTTCATCATTTCTCACAAAGGCATTTTACTTCACTCCAATGAAGATCCTCTTCGCGAATCAAAAGCGGTATGGTTCAAAACCGTAAAAAATGACCTCAAAGAAACAGACATTCAGGTTATTTACGGACTTGGCCTCGGGTATTTGTTCAAAAGAGCCTATGTCAACGCTCCATCAAGAATACTCGTCTATGAGCCATCGTTGGATATCCTCAGATTTGTCTTTGAAAACGTAGATTTTGTTAACGAAATTGCGGACGAAAGGGTGTTTTTTGCCCAAACAGAAGAAGAAGCTATTTCATATTTTGAAAAAAAATATTTTCCCGGAGACAAAGTAGAAGTTCTTTTCTTGCCTTCTTATTTGAATTTCGGGCAAGATATTTTGTTGAAATTTTCAGGCAATATCTACAAAGTGGTCAAAGATAAAAATATTGACCATAACACTGTATTAACTTTTGCAAAACCCACTACAGTAAATTTGATTCAAAGAACAAAAAATATCGAAAAATACAAACCTGTGGAAATGCTTCAAGACAAAGCTCAAGGCAAACCGGCAATAATCCTGAGCGCAGGCCCATCTTTGCTTGATGACATTGCCAAAATAAAAGAATCTCAAGACAAATTTATCAAAATAGCTATCCTGCCTGCAGTATCAACACTTGCCAAAAACGGTATAAAACCTGACTTTGTGGTGGTTGCAGATTCACTAAACCAAATGCACAAAATATCTCAAGACCAAGAAACCCTCAAAGATATAAACCTTGTGATTGAATCAAGAGCAGATATTTCGATGGATTCATTAGAAACAAAAAACAAGTTTATTTACTTCTCTTTTGTCGACCGTATATCAAATGAGATCATAAATAACCTCACAAAAGAAAAAATCACACAGCACCAAGCCGTGCCATCAGTTGTACTTTTGGGGTTTGAACTTGCCAAAATTCTTGGATGCAAAGACATTATCTTCTCAGGAATGGATCTCGCTCTTACAGGGGGCAAAGCTTATGCGTCTGATGATACCAAAGCGGAATTTGACAAAAAAGAAAACATGGTAATAATAAAAAACAAAATAGGTGCTTATGCTACCAAAACAACTACTGTCACATCAGCCGACGGAAAACAAATAACTTCAAGAGAAGATTATATGCTATTTGCCAGAGAATTTGAAAAACTTATCAATTCCAATCCTGAAATCAATTTCGTCAACACGGCCCTAAAAGGAGCTCTGATTAACGGAATGACATATTTGAGTATTGATGAAGCAATCAAATTATCAAAAGAAACAGCCATAAATATTGATGAAATACTAAAAACCGCAGACAACAAAGCACTAAAAGAATACAAACAAATAGCAGAAAAAATATTATCCTCAGAAAAAGAGCTCTACAGTGAAAATAAAGCCACAATAGACAGTGCTATTTTGGCCACCCAAGGAATGATTACAGAACTTTCATTAGACAAGCCTAATATTGAAAATTTCCAAAAACTTTTTAATCACAACGTGGAAACATGTTCAAAAGTCAGATCATTATGTTCTCAAGACTTGGTATTATCCACTTATATGCAAGCAGAAGTTACTGATTTCATAAGCAATTATCACAAAGAAACCCAAATGACACTTGAAAAACTTCTTGGAAATTTAAATCTCGACCTTGCTTTGTTTGAAAAAACAAAAGAATCTGTCGATGTCTTAGTTGATATATTATAATTTAACAAATATAAGGTATTCCGGCAGTTTAAAATGAAAAGATTTTTCAAAAATATAATATCTGAAATAAACAAGTTCAATACTTCGATAAAATCATATGAGCAAGTCGGAAAAGAAGTGATTCTTCCCTCAAAAGCTTATATGAATTGGGGTATATTTTTGGCAACAAGAGGAGATATGGACTCTGCTCTTGAAAAATTCGAGACATCAGGAAACATGCTTTTAAAATCCCCTGAAACATTTATTAACTGGGGCATAGCACTCGCCAAACAAAAAGAATATCTCAAAGCAATAGAAAAATTTGAAAAAGCCGTCAGGCTGGATTCTCAATCTTGGAAAGCTTACTCTTTGTGGGGAGCAACGCTTATTGAAGTCGGAGAAACCCAAGAAGCAGAGGAAAAATATAAAGCAGCCGTAAGAATAGAACCCAAAAACCCCGATATTTACGTAAATTGGGGCATTTCATATGCAAAACTTCAAAACAAAAAGAAAGCCGAAGACAGCTTCGCCAAAGCTTTTGAGCTTAATCCGATGCATTCCCAAGCTGTATTTTTGTGGGGGGTAGTTTGTGCTGAACAAAATAAATATGACGAAGCAATCGAAAAATTCAAACAAACCATAAAGCTAGCACCAAACAACTTTGAGGCGTACTACTACATAGCAATAAGTTATCTCAAGAAAAAAGACTACGAAAAAGCGATTAAAAACGCAAAAAAAAGCATCAATCTTTTTCCTCTGAAAGTCGAAAGCTACATTGTTATGGCTGAAGCCTTTGCAGCGCAAGGAATGAGAGAAGAATGCGAAGACTGTTATCTGACAGCTGAAAAAATCAACAAAAACCACTCCACTCTCTATCTATCCTGGGGTGCGAGTTTACAAAAGTTCGAAGACTACAAAACATCGCTTGAAAAGCTCAATCATGCTTGCATGCTGGCTCCTGATGATATTTCGATCAAATATTATCAAGCAAGAGCAATAAGATTCTTG
>JAQUTS010000091.1 GCA_028694275.1 Candidatus Gastranaerophilales bacterium | reverse complement strand
GCCCTTTTTATAAAATGAGCATCAAAGAGTGTTTTTGAATGAATAAGGCCATCAGCGATAATCGCAATACAGGCGAATTTGGCCAGTTCTGAGGGTTGAAAGAAAAACAGCCATCTTTTAGAACCATAAATCGTACTCCCGAAAAGATGTGTCGCAATCAAAAGACCTATCATTGTATTTGAGATCAAATCAATATGCTTTTGAATTTTTTTATAATTGAACTTGATAAAATAAATCATTGCAAAAGTGCCGATGACAAAGTTCAAAAACTGTTTTTTGAAAAAATACAACTGATCGTTAAAATCATGAATACCGTGAGACACGCTTGATGAAAATACTGCCATAAGGCCGACTACCGATAGGGCCAAAATTATTATCAAAAGAGGCATATCAGGCGGTGAAATTACGGTTGTAATCCGTTCATTGCGATTATCGTACTTATTGTAGTTTCTCTCGTACATATTCTTTAAAAACGTCTCCTCTTTCTTCAAAGCTTTTAAACATATCAAAACTTGCACACGCAGGGGCTAAAAGTACATTATCCACATCTTTTTGAGAGGCCATATCAATAGCAGCCGTGAAACCATCCGCCCTATCAATATTTTTGTATCCTGCCTTTTTAAGAGCCCCCTCAAAGCGTTCTGTAGCTTCACCCAATAATATCACATAATCAATATTCTCTTTTATTGCCGCCACAAAATCATCCAAAGGTGTCATCTTATCGCGCCCGCCTGCTATCAAGACTGTCTTTTTGCCCTCAAAGGCATTTATAGCTTTGATTGCAGCATCAGTATTTGTAGCTTTGGAATCATTATAATATTTTTTGCCGCCCACTTCTGCAACAAATTCCAATCTGTGTTCAGGAGGCGCAAATGTAGCAAGAACCTCAGCGATAGGCTCGTTTTCAACCCCGATTATTTTGGCCATACTGACTGCACACATGATATTTTCAAGATTGTGCTCACCTATCAAACTAACCTCTGCCACCGGAATAATATCTTCAATCTCGCCGTCTTCATTTTTGTATTTGATGATATCATCCTCAATGTATACGCAATTATTTTCATCTTCTTTGCCAAAGGTAAAAATATTCTCTTCGCACTCATCTTTAAGTGAAATCACCTTAGAATCTTTTGCATTCAAAACAGCCCACTCAGCCGCATTTACCCCTGTGAAAAGCTGGGCCTTTGCATCAAAATATTCTTCTTCTGAACCATGCCATGTGATATGATCGGGCGAATAATTCAAAAAACAAGCCGCATAAGGCATGAAATATTGACTTGTCGCCGCCTGAAAAGAACTTATTTCAAGCGTGAAATAATCCAATTCTTCTTGCAGCAAATCACAAGGAGGAAGTCCTATATTTCCGCAGGCTTGAGTTTTTCTTCCGCTTTTTTGAATAATTTCAGCAAGAAGCTTGGTGGTTGTGGTCTTTCCGTTTGTCCCAGTAATTGCCAAAAACGGTGTTTTTGTGAGCAAATACGCAACATCAATCTCGCTCAAGACAGGAATAGCCTTAACCTTGGCCAAATTAAATACATCGGCTTTTGGCGGGATTCCCGGGCTTGTAATAATAAAATCGCTCTGCGTAATGGTTTCTTTTTTGTGCTCACCCATCTCGACTTCGATGCCGAGTTCTTTTAATTGTTCAATAAGAGCATCATCCTCTTCGGTTTTTTCTCTTTTTTCGCTGATAAGACAACTTGCACCCGCCAAAGCCAGCTGCTTTGCTGCTGCAATACCGCTTTTGGAAAGACCTAAAACACATATTTTTTTGTTAGAAAAGTCCATAAACAACTCCCAAAACAGTTAACAAAGCAAAGACTCCGCCTATTGTCCAAAATACTTTTACAACCTTCATCTCAGACCAGCCCAAAAGCTCAAAATGATGATGAATAGGAGCCATTTTAAAGACTCTTTTGCCTGTAAGTTTGAAACTGGCTACCTGAATAATGACAGACAAAGTTTCAATAATAAAAACCAAAGCAATAGGAATGAGCAACAATTCAAACTTGCCCAAAACTCCTAACACACCCAACAGTCCGCCCAAAGCAAGGCTTCCTGTATCGCCCATAAAAACTTTTGCGGGGTTGTAATTGTAATACAAGAACCCTCCGCACGCACAGGCAACAGAAGCAGAAATTACGGCGAGCTCAATTTCTCCTTGAACACCAAATATAACGGTGCAAGCCAAAAATGAAAACACGCTCAAACCTGCAGCCAAACCATCCAAACCATCGGTCAAATTAACAGCATTTGACGCGCCGACAATTATAAACATTGAAATAAAGAAATAAAACACACCAAAATCAATTCCGCCAATAGAAGTTTCTCCCGTGTGAATCATATACAAAGAAGGGATAGCTGCGGCAAAAAGCTGCAGAGCCATTTTACCTCTGGGTTTCAGCCCATTATTGGCCTTGTGTTTATTTTTTTGATAATCATCCCAAAAACCTATCACCGTGTACATAACCAGCACCACAACGGCAATCGCCGAATCAACACTAACTCTTTGCATCATAATAAAAGACAAAATAATGGCAATCAAAGCACAATCAGAAATCACAAGCCCGCCCATAGTCGGAGTTCCTGCTTTTTGAGAGTGGTTTTCAGGTGCCATTTGATTAATATATTGCCCGGCAAAGTATTTTTTCAAAAACTCTATATAAGGCCTGCCCAAAATCAACGTCAACAACAACGCCATCAATCCGGCAACATAAATAATTGTCATGCAATTAACCCTTTCAATTCTTCCAAGATATTTTCAAATTTCATAGAACGTGATGCTTTCATAAGCAAAACTGTTTTTTCTTCTATATTTTTGAGATATTCCGCAACTTCTTTTGTGTCTTTAAAAACTTTAACATCATCAAGTTTAGAAGATTTGGCAATATTTGCCGCCAAAGAACCTACAGTAATAAGTTTTTTTATTTTTTTGCCTTTCAAAAACCTGCCAAGCTCGCGATGATAACAAACTTCTTTATCACCAAGTTCGCCCATATCGCCCAAGAGCAAAGAAACCTCGCCATAAGCATCCAAAGCCGCCTGTATAGAAGCTTTCATCGACTCGGGGTTGGCATTGTAATAATCCGTCAGAACAGTGAAATTACCGACTTCTACCGTCGCACCGCGATTATCCATCGGCGCATATTCACGCAAAGCCTCAGCTATTTTAGAATCGGGCACACCCAGTTTTTGGCCTGTTTCTATTGCGCTCAAAGCGTTTAAGATATTATAATCACCAAGAACATTCAAAGTATATTTGTGTTTTTTGTATTCAAAAGAAACAGAATTGGAGCTTTTTTCTATGTTTTTGAGTTTGGAATTTTCCAAAGAATAATATATTTTGTTTTTAACATCTGCATATTTTCTTATGAGCTCATTATCACAAGCTATCAAAAGCCCCTCTTCATGAAGATATTTGGTTATCTCGCATTTGGCTTTTGCGATGTTTTCCTGAGAACCAAGTCTGCCTATATGAGCGAGGCCTATATTTGTAATTACGGCGATATCAGGTTTGGCATATTTGGCCAAAAATTCTATCTCACCAAGCCCGCGCATACCCATCTCAGCGACCAAAATCTCTGTATCTTGGGGCATCTCAAATATAGTCTGAGCAAGCCCGATTTCATTATTGTGATTGAGCTTTGTCTTGTGAACTTTGTATCTTTTGGACAAAACTATTGAAATCATCTCTTTTACAGTTGTTTTGCCACTGCTGCCTGTAATCCCGATAACTATAGGAGAAACCTGATCACGGTAATGAGAGGCCAAAGCAAGATAAGCCTCTTTTGTATCAGGAACTTCCAGTGCAAACTTGGCTTTTGGCAAAGATTCAAGATGTGTAACGTGTGATGATTCAATAAAAAACCCGCGCGCGGATTTTTCAATGGCTGCTCCAATAAAATCATGCCCGTCAAAATTCTCCCCTCTAATAGGGATATAAATCTGCTCAGGCGAAATATTGCGTGTATCCGTCGAAAAAGAAAACATACCGCTTGGATTTGTCGAATACAAAACCTTCGCCTTGGTTATTTTTACTATATCATCCAGTGAAAATTTCATCCGATCCTCTTTCTAATTAAATTTTACTGCAAAGTAAGATTTTATGTAAATTTAATAACTTTTTTTAACAAAGCCAAATTCTTGCCACGCAAGAAACGAGGTGGTTTAATATATTTATGATAAACATTCTGATTATTCCGATAGATAATAGGCCTGTATGCTACGATTTGCCTGTACAGACGGCTTCTTTATGCAAAGAAGCGAATATTTTTATTCCGCCAAGAGAATTTTTGGGCGGACTCACAACTTATGCAAATTACCCCAAAATCCTTGAATGGATGCAAAAAACAATTGACCAAAACCAAATAGATTACGCTATTTTGGCTCTTGATACTATTGCATATGGGGGACTTGTCGCATCAAGAAGAATAGAAATAACACAAGATGAAATCGAAAACAAAATCACCCAAACAATCAAACTTCTCAAAGCATCAAACGCCAAAATCCTTGCCACAAGCAGTATTATGCGCATATCAAACAACAATGTAAACGAAGAAGAAAAGCCCTACTGGAATACATACGGTACACAGCTTTTTGAATATTCATACAAAAGCCACAAAACAGGTTCGATGCCCGAACATAAAATACCTGCAAATATCCTTGAGGACTATCTTCAAACCAGAAAAAGAAACTATGAAATAAATGAATTTTATCTGGAATTATCAGAAAAAAACCTCTTTGATTATTTTGTAATCTCTCAAGATGACACGGCAGAATTTGGGCTGAATGTTCAAGAAGGGCAAAAGCTTGATAAAATTATCAAAAATAAAAACCTAAAAGCCTGCATAAAAACAGGTGCGGACGAAATCCCTCTGACTCTTTTGGCAAGAGCGTTCGGGGATTTTTATCAAACACAGACCAAAATCACTCCCATATATTCATATCCTGACTCAAAAAATATAATCTCAAGATATGAAGATGTCACAATCGAAAACTCACTCCTTGGCCAACTTTCAATAGCCGGGGCAATAAGTGCTCCTGATGGTGATTTTAGCTTATATATCAATACCCCTGAGCATATTCAGGATGATCTTGCCATGCAGATATTTAATGACGGAAAAAGTGCTGATTTTATAGAACCCACAACGCCATACGCTATTGCTGATATCAAACTTGCAAACGGATCCGATAATAAACTCATCGAAGAACTTTTATCAAAGAAAAAATCTGAGTCCTTACTTGGCTACGCGGGATGGAATACAACCGCAAATACACTCGGATGTGTACTTTCGATGAGTATAATCGCGTATATTTGCAAACAAAAAAACATCTTCGATGAAGAAAAATTCAACAGAATAATCGCAACAAGACTCCTTGATGAATGGGCATATCAGGCAAATCTTCGCCAAGAAATAAGAAAAAGCCCCGATTTTGATATGGAATTTGCCTACATAGAATATATTAAAAAAGTCCAAGCCTATACGGGTGCGGTCTTTGAAAATTGCAGATTTTATTTTCCTTGGGATAGAACTTTTGAAATAGGAGTGGATTTTTGTTAAGAGATACAAAATCACGCCTGATTTAACTTTGCTTTGAATTTTTTTTACAATAAAATAAAAATCAAAGCATTCTAAAGGAGTGAGTAATGTATTTAGTTTATAATTTGTTTTTAGTTTTGGCTCTGTTTTTGTTTTGGTCTGTAGTGCTTGTTGCATTTTTGATAAAGCCTAAATTTAGAGCAGGATTTTGGGAAAAGCTGGGTTTTTATTCAGTCAACCTTCCAAAACGCCCGACCATATGGGTTCATGCCGTATCCGTGGGTGAAGTCAATGCGATAGAAAGTCTTGTCAAAAATCTCAAAAAAGAATATCCGACCAAAAATATCGTCCTCTCAACCGTCACAAAAACAGGACAAGAAGTCGCTAACAAAAAACTCAAATACCACACCGATGCAATAATATACTTCCCGTATGATTTCTTTTTGAGCGTATTATTTGCCATAAAAGCAATCAGACCCAGTCTTGTAGTCATTGCAGAAACAGAAATATGGCCAAACTTTGCAAACGAACTCAAAAAACGAAAAATACCTCTTATGATAATAAACGGAAGAATTTCACCAAATTCATATTGCGGGTACAAAAAATTCTCCTTCTTTTTCAAAAGAATTCTCAAAAACTATGCCTCTATACTTATGCAAACAATTGCGGATAAAGAACGCATAGCTGATATAGGTGCTCCAAGTGAAATCACAGAAGTTATGGGGAATTTGAAATTCAACATGACAAATATATTAGACAGTGATGATATAAAACACCTTGCGTACTCTCTTAAGCTCAACCAAAATAGAGTTTTTGTCGCAGGAAGTACCCATGAAGGCGAAGATGAAATCGTTTTGGGAGTATATGAACAACTAAAAGACGAATGTCCTGATCTAAAACTCATCATCGCGCCTCGCCATCCTGAAAGATATCCTCAAGTGCTTGAGCTCATCGACCAAACAGGTTACAGTTGGGGGCTTCGCAGTAAAAATGACGGCCTTGATGAAAATGACATCTTGATGCTTGATACAATGGGCGAGTTAGGAAGAATGTACTCCATCTGTCATATGGCTTTTATCGGCGGAAGTTTTTCTGAGACAGGAGGCCACAACCCTCTTGAAGCAACCGTGTACAATAAGCCTGTTATCAGCGGAAATATTGTATTCAACTTCAAAGATATTTATGAACTTTTAGAAGACAAAAAAGCGGCAATCCTTGTAAAGAACGAAAAAGATTTCTTGGAAAATGCCCAAAGACTTTTGGAAGATAAAGAATTTTATAATCAATCGGCAATTGCCTGCCAGGATGTATTCAACGAAAACTCAGGCGCACTCAATTATGCGATGGATAAAATCAAAAGC
>JAQUTS010000090.1 GCA_028694275.1 Candidatus Gastranaerophilales bacterium | reverse complement strand
GAGAAGGCGGCTTAATAGTAATTTTGGTAGAACCAGGAATCGGCAAAAAAACTGTCTTGAATATGGCTTTGGCGCAACTTACAGAAAAAAACTTCTGCCTGCTTCAGCTTGACTGCCACCCAAGTCTTAATACCGTGCCGTTTGCTTCTTTGCAAAACCTCATCAGATCAATGTTTAGCTTACCGCTTATAAATTATGAAGCAGAAAAAAATCTGACTATCGTAAGAAACACCTTATCGCAAAGCCTTGGGATAGTGTCTGATGATGTAGTAAACCCGATTTTAAACCTTTTGGTACCCAAAGCCGATGATACAAAAGATATTAATCAGGCCAAAGACGAACTGGTCTTTGCGACAAAAGAACTCTTTAGAGCAATAAGTAAAATGCAAAAAGTTGTACTTCTTGCAAAAGAAATCGAATTTTTAGACAAATCCTCAGCAGAAGTTATAGATGCAATGATTGATGATGGACTGCTAAAAGATACTTTCTTGATAACAACAACATCAAACAACAGCCATATCTCAGCGTTTATGCAATCTGAGCAAATAGCATTCAACAATGTCGGCTCTGTTAAACTCAATCCTTTCAGGCAAGAAGAAACCCTAACCGAGCTTGCTTACTACATCAAAAACACACAAGAAATCCCTGCTGTAATTCTTGAACAAATCAAAGAAAAAACACAAGGATGGCCTTTATTCTTGGAAGAAATAATTGTTTTCTTAGGTCAGGCAGGCTTTGTTTCTGTTGATACAGACGGAGTAAATGTCCGACCCGAAATAAGTGAATTAATACTTCCTGATGCCATAGAAGAATTGATTGCAGTCAGAATCGACTCGTTGTTCTCCCAAAATGAAGTTCTGCACCAATTTATAACCAATGCGGCATGCCTTGGTTATGCTTTCTACCCTTTAATTATCCAGCATGTTTTGGGACTTGATAACGAATCATTCAATACTACCTTGCAAACGCTTGTAAATACAGGTCTTTTGCATACGCATGATAATGTCAATTACAAATTCAAAAACAAATTTATGTATGAAGTAATCAGAAACATCGTCATCAAAAATGAAGAACAAGAAAAACAAATCAACCTGAATTTGCTCAAAGTAATAATAGATATGAACGAGTCAAACAGTTCTCAAACAGCCCATATAGCCAAAAAAGCACAGGATTTTCAAACAGCCTTCACTCTTTGGACAATGGCAGCCAAAGAAGCAAATTCTACAGGAGATAAAATCCTCTATCTTCTTGCTCAAAAAGAAGCCCTATCCAATATTGATTACTCTGATTATCCTGATAAAGAAGACCGAAAAATCGCCCTTCAAGAACAACTCGGAATTAATAATTACCTGAGTACGCCTGAAGAAGCTATTTCTTTTTTGGCACAAGCGATATCTCTTCATGAGCAACAAAACAACCGCAAAAAAGTCATTGAACTTTGCGGTTACATAGTAAAAAGCCTTGCGATGCTTGGTAATATTCAAGAAGCAACTGAATATATAGACAAAACGATAGAATACATAAGCCCTGAGAAAATGCCTCTTGAATTGGCTCTTTTAAAATTCATAAAGCTAAAATTCCTTGTGGAATCAGGCTATTTAGGAGAAGTTGTATCAACCATTCAAACAGAAATTATGCCTTCATTACAACAAGGTATCAAAAACCAAAATGATTTTTCAGACAAAGAATTTGAAATAATAAAAGACACGGTTATGCAAAGTCAAATCATACTTATAAAAGCATTATCGCTGCAAGGAAACAAAAATTCCTACGATGTTTTAGAGCTCTTGGTTAATAGCGGTCCTGATGAACACTCCCCAATGCGGATTTTTGTCATAGATGCTCTGCACAATACCCTAAACGGTATGCCTGATGAATCTAATATTTCTGTAGAAAAAACTGAAAATATCCTAAAAGGAACAAATATAGAAGATAAAGCCCAAATTATGCTTGAGCTTGATTTGATAAAAACAGCCAACAAATGCCTCTATGAACAAGGTTCAAACACCCAAGAAATAGCAATGCTGGCACAAAAAGCAAGAAACCTGAATAATTCATTCGTCTATAACTGCGCACAGATCTTATTTATCAAACAGCTCTTTGATAACAAAGATTTTGCAAATGCAGCAAATATCGTAAACGATTGTTTGAATTTCTTCGCCAGCCAAAAAATTGCCCTTTTTGCAATTCCTTGCTGGGCACTTTTGAGCAAAATCCAAGCCCAAATAGGTTCTTTTGATCAAGCTGTATCTATTTCACAGCAAGCTCTTGATGTTGCAAGCAAGCCTCAAATCCAAAACAACTATTTCTGCGCATATCTCAAAAAACTCCTCTCAGATTTCTTTATGGAGCAAGGTGATTTTGATATGGCCAAAATGCATTTGGAGCAAGCAATAGATTTTTCAAAAGCAAATGATCTTCTTTTCTTCCAGGGCAAGCTGTATCTGGATTTGGCAAAACTTCACCAAAAAGCCCTCGAAAATTCAGAAAACCAAGAAGAAACTAAAGAAACAATCATAAAACTTGTACAAACCGCCTCAGAAATTTCAACTTCTGTAGAATCAAAATTTCTTCAGCAGCAAATAGAAAAAATCAAAGAAGAACTTGTCATTCTTTAGCAATTTTTCGGGCGTTTGGGTTTTATTAGGGCATGTTAAATATTGCTCCGACAAATATAAATACAAACCCGGTTCACTTTCGCGGCTACAAAGGAAACATACAGGTAGTAGACAATGGTGTCAAAAAAACCTGCGATAATTATACGGAATTTTTTCGCAATTATCCGACACTGGACTTTACCACCAATTATATTATTCAAAACTTCCCAAACGGAACCGAAATCTCAGAATTTGGCTGCTCCACAGGCCAAACAATGAGATCAAGGCTTATATTGCTTGATGAGCATAACAAAGACAAAAAATACAAAGCCACAGGATATGATTTTCCGCCTGTTATAGAAAAAATTAAAATAGGGCTATATAAGCTGGAACAATATAATAAAAATGAACAAATTTTGTTCCCTGAAAAAACCCCTTATGATTTTCAAAAAACAGTCTATAATAGCCACGTACCGATGATAAAACAAAAGTTTTTTGAATATTTTTCACAATATAACCGATTCATCGACTCCAAAACAAAAATAGCACTTACACCTGCTGCTGTAAAAAAACTCAAAGAAGAAAAACTTCTGGAAGAAAAAAGGCTCGCAGAATACAAAAACCTCCATAAAAGTAACTATGAACTGTTCGTTGTTCCAAATGAGCAAAAGTTTGACGGCATAGCAGATTTTAAAGTCGGTAACATAAGAGATATAGACCAAATCGTCCCACAAGGAAAATCGGGAGTCGTATGTTTCCAAAATGCCCTATACCACATAATGAACAGCCGCACATTAGAAGGATATGAACACGCAAAAGTAAATGAAGCCAAAGATATCTTTAAAAAAGTCAACAAAGTTCTCCCCGAAAATGGTCTTTTTGTAATAGGCAGTCTGTTTTTTGATCACCTTTATGATTGCGATGAAGAAGAAAAAACACATCTTATTTATCAAGACAACAAACAAATACGGGTCTTTGACTCCTCTCCCGTTCATAAAGCCTTGAGAGAATCAGGCTTTGAACCTGTGTTTTTTGAGCAAACAGAAGGAATGCCCATCAGAAAATATAATGCCATACACCTTCCCTCCGTATGGAAAAAAGTCTCTCATCTAAAATGATTATAGACTTTTTGTCCTGTTTTTTCGCCCAGTAGCTTTTGCAAATCCTCCAAAGGAGCTTCTGCAACTGATTTAATATCGGTGTATGTTTCAAAAAGAAGTTTTTTCTTTTTCTGCGATAATCCTTTCACCTCATCAAAAACAGACGTCAAAGCCTGATTTTCACGCAATTTACGGTGATAATTTATAGCAAATCTATGCGCTTCATCGCGGATTTTTTGGAATAAAAATAACGATTGCGATTTCATATCAAAAATAACAGGCCTCGACTTGCCGGGAATAAAAACCTCTTCAAACTTCTTGGCCAAAGACACAATATCTTGATTTTGATACCCCAATTCCTCAAGGATTCCAACGGCACTTGATAGCTGTCCTTTGCCACCGTCAACAATAATCAAATCGGGCATAATCGTATCAGACTTGCCGTATCGTCTTTTTACAACTTCTCTCATGGATTCAAAATCATCAGGCTTCCCTTCTTTAAGGGTTCTGATTTTGAATCTTTTGTAATCGCTCTTTTTGGGTCTGCCGTTCTCAAAAACCACCATCGAAGCAACGGTATTGGTCCCTTGAATGTGCGAAATATCAAAACATTCCATACGATGAGGAAATTTATTGAGATTAAGCTTGGTTTGAATCTCAACGCCCACATCATTCCAATCAGACTGAAGTTTGATGGCTTTTTGGGTGATTATGCGCTCCAAAAAAAGACTTGCGTTTTTATTTGCAAGCTCTAAAAGCTCAAACTTTTTCTGCGCTTTTGGCACACTAAAAGATAATTTGAGGTTTCTTTGCTTTGAAATAAACTCCTGCAAAATATCCGTATCTTCAAGCTCAAAAGGAAGCATGACCTCTTTTGGCATATCTGATGCAACTGAATAATAATCTGTTATGAAGCTGCGCAAAATCTCATCAGGGGTGTCAAATTCGCTCAAAGTGAATTCAAATTCTTTTTTGTCAGTCAGTCTTCCTGCCCTGATTTTGAGAATCACAATCCCTATATCGGCCGCTGATTTGGCAAAACCAATCATATCCCAGTTTATATGAGTATTATCACTTACGACCTTTTGCCTTTCGATAACTTTCATCATATCAAGATAACTGTCACGATATCGGGCAGCTTTTTCAAATTCATGCCTTTTGGCATGGTATTCCATCCTTTTTTGAAGCTCACGCGCAAGCTCATCTTGTTTTCCTGATAAAAACAGTTCAACTTGCTCAACGATTTTTTTGTAATCATCAGGAGATATGAGCTTTTGGCACACTCCTGAGCACTTGCCGATTTGATGATAAATACAAACCCTGTCACGAAAACGAGGTGTCTTGCATTGCTTTAACGGAAAAAGCTTTTTGATAAGATCAAGTGTTGCATACATAGCTCTTGAATCGGTATAAGGGCCAAAATACTTACCTTTTATGGGATTTTTATTGGCTTTTCTTGTCACAATAATACGCGGATATTCATCATCTGTAATGACAAACCACGGAAACTTTTTATCATCTTTCAAAAGTACGTTATAACAAGGTTTGTGTTTTTTGATAAGGTGCGATTCCAAAATCAAAGCCTCGACTTCTGAATCTGTCACGATAAATTCAAATCTGATGATTTTTGGGACCATAACACGAAGCTTGGGCAAGTCATGGTGTTTTTTGAAATAGCTCGTTACCCTATTTTTGAGGTTTTTGGCCTTGCCGATGTAGATTATCTCACCGCTTTTATCATGCATAAGATAAACACCCGGTAATTTGGGTAATAATTTTAATTGTGCCGAAATATCTAATAAATTCTCCATAGCCACATTATAGCAGGGATTTTCGCCTTTGAAAAAAGTTATCCGAATTATAATCTACTACTTACGTAGTATTTATGTTTGAAAAGGTAGAAAATATGGTATAAAACAATATATACTAATTATATCGGCACTCCCAAACAATACGAAAGGCTACTCACGATGATTTTGCAGTTCAAAGTTGATGAATCAACTGTCCAAGCAGCATGGCTAAAAACGCTGTACGACCTTATTGAGGAACTAAATTGCCGGTGTAATACGTATCTTGATGAAAAATTCAACAAGGCCTATAAAAGTCTTGAAAGAACTAGAACCATCGAGGTTTACGGATCTGACACCATGGTCAGCTGGCTAAAATTGCGCATGGAAAGATACCTCCATTTTGTAGATTCTTACAACAACAAACCTGAGATTCAAATCCTCAGAGAAAAAGACGTAAGCTAAACAACCGCACTAAGCGTTGATAGGCGTACAATTTCATCAAGAAAATCAATTATTTCTTGGTGTTTTTCCATTTGCACAAGAGCAAACCTGTATTTTGATGCACCTGTCACGCCACGCACGTAATATGCAAAAAACTTCCGCATATATCTGATTCCGCGGTCTTCCCCACGGTATTCGATTTCTTTTTCAAGATGAAGTTTTGCCATTTCCACGCGTCTTTGAATTGTGGGTTCGGGCAAAATTTCGCCTGTCTCAAAATAATGCTCAATACGCGAAATAAGCTCAACATCACCCAAAATACCTCGTCCTATGGCAATTCCATCACAATTTGTAATGCGCAAACACTCTCTTGCCGATTCAACCGAATTGATATCCCCATTGGCTATTACAGGGATTTTAAGAACTTGCTTAATCTGAGCAATCGCTTCCCAATCTGCTTGCCCTGAGTACATTTGAGACCGTGTACGACCATGAACCATAATAGCATCGGCACCTGAATCCTCGACCATTTTGGCAAATTCAAGATATTTCATACTCGGAACATCCCACCCAAGGCGGGTTTTGACTGTCACAGGCACACTCACTGCGTTTTTTACAGCAGAAATAATCTCTGAAGCGAGCTTTGGATCTTTAATAAGTGCGCTTCCATCGCCGTTTTTGACAATTTTAGGGGCAGGACAACCCATATTGATGTCTATCGTTGTAGCATCTGCCTCAAGCATTTTGGCAGCTTCTGCCATAAAATGAGGCTTATGGCCAGATAACTGGTAACACAAGGGCTTTTCTGACGGATTAAAAAAAGTTATACTACGATCAGGATTCATCCGCAAAGCTTCTGATGAAACCATCTCACTCATCACAAGACAATCAGGCGAAAACTCCCTCACAATGCACCTAAGGACACTATCCGTAATACCTGCCATAGGAGCAAGTATCACGTTACTTTTTAGTTCTTTGTTGCCGATTATCAGTTTTTTCATTTTGTGTTTTTAAGATCAATTATGCGTTTTTTTGCGTACTTGGTATATTCATTATTGGCCGTGCCTGAG
>JAQUTS010000089.1 GCA_028694275.1 Candidatus Gastranaerophilales bacterium | reverse complement strand
CGCAGTTGTAATCCTTATGCTTTTGCATCCTGAGTGGGGATTGAGGGTGCAAGAATCTGAAATAAGAAGGCTTTTGAGTGAATTTTTGAATTTGCCGATTATTCTTTGTCAGGATGTTTTATTACACTTCAAAAAACAGGCCCAATTGCCTATGAGTGCTGATTTTCAGGAGAATAATTCTTACGCTGATTTGATATCTTTGATGGAAGATATCAAAGGCAGAGATTTGTCTTTGAGTGATGAACTTATGTTTTTATTCAAAAATTTCATCCTGCCAAAAGCGACTGAAGATGATACTTTTGGGTATTTCAATCAGCTGTTTGCGTCTTTGGATGATTTTGAGTCGTTGTACGCAAAGATGCATTCAAAAGAAAAATCTATTGAGCCCAAAAATAATATTTATCGTGAGTGGCTTTTGCAAATAAAAAGCTCAATTGTTTCTGATAATCCTGCGGAGAATTTTGAAATTAATGAAAAAGCTTTGATAATTTCTACTCCGCAAAAAATTATCGACTTTGAACTTTCTTCTCAATATCAATTTTGGATTGATGCAAAAAATCCGCAATGGTTAAAAGATGACACAGGAAGACTTTATAACTCTTGGGTTTTTCAGCATGGATTTGAGTGTGAAGAATATACTCAGCAGCTTCATTATGAGTTTACGATGAAAAAATCCGCTCATTTTTTGAGAAAATTGAACTCGCTTTGCCGTAAGACTGTAGTTTTTAGCTCTGATTTTGGTGTGGAAGGGGCTGAAAATCAAGGGATGCTTCTGTCTTTTTTGATTCCAAATAAGCAAGAGCAAATTTCTAAAGCCATAATTCCAAGGGAAGATCAAAGACCTGTTTTGCAATATTCAGGCGGTAAAATGGCCGTTCCTGCGGTACCCGGGGCGGGTAAAACAACTATTATGCTTGCTTTGATTATGAAGCTGATTAACGATGGAGTCCCTCCGTCAGAAATACTTGTACTTACGTATATGGATTCTGCGGCAAAGAATTTTTCTGAGAGAATCAAAAACAATTTCCCACACTTGAATGAATACCCCCATATCAGTACTATCCACGGCGTTGCCAGAAAAATAATGGCTGATGGTGATAATGCCAACAGAGTCGGGCTTGATATGGATTTTGATGTTTGTGATGAGGTTAGGGCTGCTTCAATTAGGGCAAAAATATGTCAGGATAATTATTCTTTTGTTGATAGTGAGCTGCTTGATGAATTCAAAATCAATATAACAAAAGCTAAAATGCTGCTTCTTTCTCCTGAAGATATTGAAATGGCGGCGAAAAAAAACGATGACAGCCAACTTTTTGAGTTTGCAAAGATGTATAAAGATTACAGCCTAAAACTAAAACGGCTTAATCTTGTTGATTTTGATGATTTACTGATTCTATCTCATACTTTGCTTGCCCAAAATCAAGATATAAGGGCTTATTATCAGAACAAATTTACTTATGTTATAGAGGATGAGGCTCAGGATTCTTCTTCTATTCAGCAAAAATTAATAGAACTTATTACTCAAAAAAGCGGTAATATCGTCCGTTGCGGAGATGTTAATCAGGCGATTATGTCAACATTTACTAATGCAGATACGGATGGTTTTTCGAGTTTTATTAATTCTTCTGCCAAAGTCGAAATGACGAGTTCTCAGCGTTGTACCAAAGATGTTTATGAGTTGGCAAATAAGCTTGTTGCCTGGGCAAAAGCTCAATCTGATTACAAAGAAGCCTTTTACGATATTCAAATGCAGCCTGTTGAGGGCGAAAACCCCAAAAGCGATGATGCTGTTTGTTTTGAGTCTTTCGATTTTGAACAGGAAGAGAAAAACTTTATTTTGCGTAAGATAAACGAGCTGAAAAAACAAGACCCGTCTTGTTCTATTGCTATTTTGCTCAAAACAAATAAACAAGTCAGTGATTGGGCTGTGTTTATTGAGCAATCAGGCTTGGAGGTTCTTTCAAGGTCTGATGATATAGCTAATAAGCGCGTATTTAAGCTTGTTTTATCCATGCTCAGAGTGATAAATTCGCCTTTTGATAATTCATTATTGGCAGCTTTGGCCGGTGATTTCAATTATTGCAATCTTATGCGCATAAGTAATTTGAGTATAGATTTTATCAAAAAATTAAAAGACCCTATTATCAAAAACGAAGATATTTTATATTCGGCAAAAGAGCTTGATAGTACTGATTTTATGGTTTTTTGGTGGGATATTTTTTATTTTTTAAACAGGCCTTTTACCTCAATTTCTGATTTTATTATGGATATGGGGCGGTATTATTTTTCCAAAGCAAATGATTTGAGCAATGCAAATTTGATAGCTTCGATGGTAAAGCGTTTTGAGGCAAGCTATTTGAGGGAGACTGAGCAAGAGTCTACTCTTAAGGATGTTATTGCATATCTTAAACAAATTGGCAGTGCCAAAAAGGGAGTTAGGTATTTTAATGATGCCATAAGCGTTGCCGCAGTTGAAGTTATGACAATACACAAATCCAAAGGAGATGAATTTGATGTTGTTTTCATCCCGCAATTTGTTGATAGGTATCACAAGATTGATTTGGATAAAATCACCATTGATACCGAAAATACAATCATTCCTAAGCTTGAAAAATTATCGGGAAAATCACTGAAGAGTATTGAAGATAAGAAAAAAGAACGTGCCTATGAGACGATGAGGCTAGCTTATGTAGCTATTACAAGGGCCAAGAAGCAATTGTTTTTGTCTTGCGAAACCTCAAAAAACAAGGCAGAGTTTTTTGATTTGCTATCTAAACTAGCGAAAGGAGTCAAAGTATGATAACGACTTTTACTTCTGATCATTTTGAAACTTACCAAAAGTGTCCAAAGGCGTATTATTTTAAGTATAAAAAGGGCATTCGCTTTGCTTTGGCGAAGGATACATACAAGCTTGGGCGAAGTATTCACTCACTTGTGGATTATAAGCTCAGGGGGCTAGATTTGAGCAAAATTGAAAAAGATCTCGATGAAAACACACTTCGGCACTGGCAAAATCTAAAGGATGAGTTTCTGCTTGATTTTGAAGTTGTTTGTACAGAGTGGGGCTTTGATATTCCTCTTTTTGATAATATATGGCTGAATGGCCGTATTGATGCTGTTTTTAAGGATGGTGGCAACTATATTATTGCAGATTGGAAAACAGGCTCAAGTTTGCCTTTGGATCCTGATGATAAATATCAGGCTATGATATACATGCTTGCTTTTTATAAGGCTAAAAAAGACTTGGGGCTTGATTTTGGGCCTAACAATCTCAAGTTTGTGTTTGTCGGCACGAATAAAAAAGGCGATAAAAAAGAAATAACCTGCTCAAAAGAAAAACTTTTGGAAATAGAAAAAACTCTTATGAGCATGGCCGCTGAAATTGAGGGGGCTCAAGAGTTTTCGCTGAATACAAAAAATTGTAAGTTTTGTGATTTTGCCAATATTTGCTCAGGCTAGAATTTTTTGATTTTTGGCAATACTTTTTTAAGATGAATCTTTTTTCTTGAATCTTTAAGTTTTCTTAACAAAAAACATATCGTTTTTATTGAATTATTGAAAATGTTAAAAAAACAAACAATAATATAGTAGGATTTAATTCCTGTCGCATGTAGCAATGGGCTAAAAAATATGGTATTATATTGCTATTCGAACGAGTTTAAGTGTTAACAATACATTTATTCATAAAGCAGAAATTGTAAAAAAACGTAAAGCAATGCGAAGGGAATAAAGCAATAAATTTCACATCTAAAACTTTATATAAGTAAGTTGGTATAAGGTGTGACGTATTTTTGTCCCCTAAGTTATGTCGGAGGGAAAATTATATATGACGATTAGTGTAAACAGCCGTAAAAAACAAGTTAAAAAATCATTTGAAGATCTTATAAAAGAATTGCAAACAAGCAACTCTGAAAAAGTAAGATACAACGCAGCCCGTGTCCTTGGCGAAATGGGCGATTTAAGAGCTGTTGATCAATTAATAGATGTTCTGAAAAACGATAAAAACGGTTCAGTCAGACTATATGCTGCAAGAGCATTGGGTGAACTTGGCGATTCAGCCGCTACTTGGCCACTTATTGAATCATTGAGAGAAGACAGAAACGTAGATGTACGTGTTCGTGCAGCTCGTGCGTTGGGTAAGTTGGGCGGTTTTGATGTTGTAGAACCTTTAGTAGAAGCTCTAAGCGATGAAAACCCACAGGTTTGTATCACAGCAACTGATGCTTTGATAGAAATCGGCGAAGTTGCTACAGATGCTTTGATCGCTATTTTAGATAACGAAAAAGTTAATGTTCGTTGCGATGCTACAAGAGCATTGGGTGAACTTGGAAATCAAAAAGCAGTTGAGCCTATTATCAAAATGCTTAAAGACGAATGGGTAAACGTAAGAATTTACGCAGTAACTTCTTTGGGCAAATTGGAAGATGCAAAAGCTGTACCTGCTTTGATTGATGTTCTTCGTGATACAAAAGAAAATGAGCTTGTAAGAGCAGGTGCTGCAGCAGCACTAGGTGTTCTTCGTGATCAAAGAGCTTTGATGCCTCTAAGAGAACTAATCATGCACGCTGATGAACTTGGCGAACTTGAAGATACAGCATTGAAAGCTTTCAAAAAAATCATGGCAGCAAACTGGCAAAAAGTGCCGGGTGCTCAAATGGCTAAAAAATAGAATCTTAAGTACCTTTTATCAACTATAATAAAAAGACAGCTTTCGAGCTGTCTTTTTGCATTTGCCATAATCAGTATTGTCTTGTGCAACTTGGCTTTGCTTAAAATCTATAAATAAGGTAAAATGAATAAAGATATTTTGTAAATGGAGTTGATAATGTCTGATGAAGAAAAAGTTGTCTCGCTAGGGGCGGCCAGAGAAAAACACAAAGCAGAAGAAGAAATCACTGAATCAAAAGATTCTTCAGAAATCAAAGAAGAAATGGTGTATTGTTCTTTTTGTAAAAGGCCGAATCATCAGGTTATCAAAATGATTAAAGGCCCGGGTGTTAATATTTGCTCGGAGTGCACTTTGATTTGTGTTCAATATTTGATTTTGCAAGGAGATGAAGCTATTTCTAATGAAGCTAGAAAAGTTTTGGATCTTTTTTGGAGCGAGGCTAAAAAATAATGACATCAAAACTGCAAAGAAGAGCCAAAATACTGGAATGGGTTAATAATCTTGATATTAACACCATTCATAAAAAAGAGCAGGAGGCTATTTTCTTGCAGCTTCGTGATTTTGATGATAAAGAATTTATCTCGCAAATTTTGATAAAAGAGCTTAATTGTCAGGATGAGGACCGCATCGAAAAAATCGGGTATCTTATTTCTGAAATTGTAGAAAAAGAAGTCGTCAAAGAGTCTTTGTGGAATTATATTAAATCCCCGCAGATAAATGATATTGTAAAAGAGATGTCTTGTACGCTTTTGCGGATTTATGGGGAGAAAGTCCGTCCTGAGGATTTGGTTCAGTATCTGGAAAATCCGATGGAAATCATTGATGCTGAGACCAAAAAACTTTTGGATGTTGCGCTTATCAATCCTGAAGTTCAGATAGATTTTTTGGATTTTCTTTTTGCTCTGCCCAAAGGTGAACGTATTAGTTTGGTTAAATCATTGGAACAGGATTACCAAGGGGATAGATTGGTCAATATATTGGTGCCGATTTTGGACTCTTCTGATGATTCAGAAATCAGAGAGTTTATTATTAAAGTCCTGGGGAATTCAAAGGCGTATAGTGCAATTGAGGCTTTGGAAAATGTTGTTGATTTTTGTGAGGACAAATCCCTTATTAAGCTTGCAGAAATCGGACTCAAAAAACTTAAACTTTCAGGAATTTATTATTCTGAAGAAAAGGCTCATGTAATTGATTCTTTGGCTTGTGAAAAGTCTATACCGTACAAATGTTATATTTCTATGCCTGATGGGCTTGGAAATCAGGGGATAATTATTTCTCGTTTATCAGAAGATGAGCATGTTCAGATGTTTAGTGTTGTTACTAATGATGTGCATGGTATTGTTGATTGCTTTGGTTTTTATTTGCTCTCAAAGGCAGAATTTGAGAGGATAGTTGATAGTTATGACAAGGATTCTCACAATGTTGCGATACCTTGTTCTTTTGCGAAGGAAGTTCTTTTGCAATCCGAGTATCATACCCGTAAAAATCAAGAGGCTCTGCCGTATGAGTATTTGGCATGGAAGTCTTTGCTTTATGATATGGATGAGTGCGAAATTGACCTTGAAACACTTGCTGCATCTTATTCGCAGTCTATGAAAAAAATAGATTATGAATTGCTTGTAGATAGTGATGTGTTTAGTCTTTGGTTCTTTGATAGAGAAGATAATGACCTTGTAGACAAGTTTTTTGACGAAATTCTTGTTCCGGATTTTTGTGCAAATAAAGATCTTGATGCTAAAATTTCTGCGCTGATTCCAAATCTTTTTGATGCGGATATGATTGAGCTATACCGTCATAGGCTTTTGATGCTGGCTTATTTGCTTGATGCCAAAGAAGAAATTCTTTTGCGAGATAATATAGCTCTTTTGGCAATTAGTTTGAAAGATTTGAAAAACCCTCTTGAGTGTGAGCTGTTCACTTGGATTATGCGCAAATCGGTTTATGAACTTTTCTTGAGGGAAAGGTCTTCTTATGAAGATATGGTTATGATTGAGGCAAATATTTTTGCTTCAAAAAGTTCTAAAAAATATGAATCGGTTTTTTCAAAAGAAAAAATAAGTTCAATTATTGAAGAATTGAAAAAAACTTGGATTGAGTGATGGAAAAGCTTATCTCCCTTGATATAGGGACTAAAAGAATAGGTGTTGCGACATGCGATCCTCTTTGGATAACTACCAGTTCACTTGAGGTGATTGAGCGTGAACCGGTTGATAAAGCAATTGGCAGAATTATCGCAATGTGCCGCGAATACAGGGTTTCAAGGGTCGTGGTTGGTCTTCCTTACAATATGGATGGAACTTTGGGGACTCAGTCTCAAGATTGTCAATATTTCGCAAAAAAGCTTGAAGTTGAAGTTAAATTTGAGGGATGCTTTGAGGATGAAAGATTGACG
>JAQUTS010000088.1 GCA_028694275.1 Candidatus Gastranaerophilales bacterium | reverse complement strand
AAGATATGAAAAACTTTTTAACTGCCAAACCCGATGATCTTGAAATAGTTTTGACAGGGCGTAATGCACATCCTGAGATAGTTTCTTTGGCGCACCTTGTATCAGAAATTCAGCCGATTAAACATTATTGGGATATTGGTGTGACTGCAAGAGAAGGAATTGAGTACTAAGTTACTACACTTCATACACTGTATTGAAGGTTCTGTCTCCAGCATCTCCAAGGCCGGGCATGATGTAACCTTGGTTGTTTAGTTTTTCATCAATCCAAGCTGTTACAAGCTGAATTTCGGGGAAGTGATTTTGGACATGGGTAATTCCCTCAGGTGATGATAGAAGGCAAATGAACCTGATATTTTCGTGCGGAATATTTTTGCTTGTATAAAGCTTAATAGCTTCTATTGCAGAACCGCCTGTTGCAAGCATCGGATCAAGGATGTACACGTATGTGTTTTGGGGATTTTTGAATTCTTTTGGAAGTTTGTTGTAATACCAAACAGGCTGAAGCGTTTGATGATCACGGTATAATCCGATGTGTTGTACCACCGCATCCGGTAAAAGCTCGCTTGCTACTTGCGAAAAAACAAGTCCTGCCCTTAAAATTGGCGCGATAATTATTGTTGAATCAGGATCGATAACTTTGGACATTGTGCTTGCAAGGGGCGTTTCAACAGGCTTTAGTACAGTCGGCAAATTGTCTGTTGCACTGAAAAATAAAACTTCTGCAAGTCGTTTTGTAGCATTTCTAAAAAGTTCGGGGGTTGTATTTTTATCTCGCATTATGGCTAGATTTTGTAGTGCTATTGGGTGTTCGCATACTGAGATATTTTCTGCTTTTTTTAGTTTTGTGTCCATTATTAATCCTCTCGTGTAAGTTTTTGGGTGTTTTTTCTGACTTTTTTAACTTTTGAATGCTTTTCTTGGAGTGATTTTGGTTGAAAATGACTTTCCACCGTATTTAAAAGCGTTGTAATTGCATCAAGTTGTGTGTTGATTGAGTGAAGTTGTTGATTCAGTGTGTTTTTATCAGGCACATTCATGACTTCTGTTTTTATATAAAAATCCTGAGCTGTTTGTTTTACTGCTTTTGGGTCGTATTTTTGTACGGCAGTATTTATTTGTTTTGTTTTTTGTTCTGTCTCAAAGGCCTGGTTTTTGACTTCTTGTGGGTTGAAGTTTATTGCTTTGATAGAGTTTATTGTATTAATTATATTTGCTTGAGTCTTTTTGAGGTTTAGTTTTGTGTTTTTTTCAATTTTTTCAAGATTGATTTTGGCTTGACGCAATTCTTTATCGGTTTGGACAATTTCTCTTTGGAGTTTTTCGTATTTGCAGTAATTCGCTTCTCCTATTGTGCAATCAAGCATTATCAAAACATTTGTCATAGTTTCATTTAGCCCGTCAATAAAATCACAAGCATCTTGCAGAATGTCTGTAATTCTTTTAGGTGTTTGGGTGTAAATACCGTTTTGTTTTTCAGATCCGTCACAGGGGAATACCTCAAGTGATCTTGATCCGCCAAGGCCTGATTCTTCAACTTTTATAACCGTGCATTTTGGCATAACAAAGTCTTTGTGCGTAATTGCAATATTGACATTGACCTTGTCTTCAAGGACTTTGATTTTTTTTACGTACCCGACATTATATCCGATAAAATTCACAGGAGAACCCACAATTACTCCATTTACATCATAGAAATCAACATTGTAATATTTTTGGGCTTTCAAGTCAGGATGCAAAAGGGTCAAGATAAAAAACGCCGGTATTAAAAATATTACCGCCCAAACGAATATCTCAAATAATGTGAAGAGTTTTTTTTTCATACCCTCTTGATTGATGTTTATTTTATACTCTTTAATTTATTATATAACCATGGGACTAAAAGAACAAAATATTAATCAATGGGATTTTAAAGATATTGCTATGTCTGTATCTTACATCGTGGCGATTATGTTTTTGTATATGGGTTTTAGCCAAATGTTCAATTTTGATCAAAAATTTGTTTGGTATTCGCTTTTTTCTCAGGCGTTTTTTTATATGGTATTAGTTAGTGCTGTTTTTTATTATGTTATAAAATCACAAACACCTATGAAGAAGTTTTTTGGTGTATACAATCCTGTGTTTTTGTTTTGGATTGGGGTTTTTGTTTTTGGCTTGATGATTACCTCTACAAGTATTGTTGATATAATTTGCACAAAATTACTTGGCGTAAGTTCATCTGAAGTGTACAAAAATGTTGAGATTTCAAAGCTAAAAGAGGTTTCTTTAATAGGCGTGTTTTTTGCTCCTTTTGCGGAAGAGGTTTTTTTCCGTGGGTTTATGCAGCCTGTTTTTGTTCGAAAATTCGGCTTTTGGATGGGGATTATTTTGGTCGGGGCTTTGTTTTCTTTTTTACATTTGCTTTATGTCGATAATATTTCGGCTCTTATCGGGGTTATTCTTGTCGGGTTTATTTTGTCTTTTGCCAAAGAAAAAACTCAGTCGCTTATTCCTTGCATATTAGCGCATTTTTTGAATAATTTGGCAGCTGTGTATTATCTTTATTTTTAATACTTTTGCCTAATGAAAAACCACTAAAAAGGCTTTACACTTAACATATACCTCTTTATAAAAGAAGAGGATTTTATACAAAGGTATTCCTCTCTAGCTTGGAAAGTCCAATTGGATTAGGGCTATAAGAGCAGGAATGCCTCTTTTTTTATTCCATTGGTGCTGCTTCACCTGCAGAATCACCTGGTAAAGTAGGCAGTTTGATGGTTACACCCATTTTTGTGAGTTCGTTTCTTGCTTTTGGTCCAAGAGCCGTATCACCGAAATTTTCTAATATTGTTTGGAAGCATTCTACTGCATCGTCAGTCATTTTTCGTTTTTCATAAATCACGCCCAAATTATAATATAAAGGTGCAAAAGTCGGGTCAGGAGCCATAAGCATCGCAGAATCCAAAGACATTTTTATATCGACCAAGGCTTCTGTATCTTGGGGCGAAAATAGCCCGCGGGCGTAGATTTTTTTGGTAAGTCTTGTAAGAGTAGTTGTCATACTTGTCATTTGCTCTTCTGTTATGCCGCCGCCTTTTTTCTTTTTGCCTGCAGCAAAAACACCTGTTGATGTTGATGATGTCACAAAAAACAAAACTAATATAATAAGCGCAAATAACTTTTTCATACTATTCCTTCTCCTCTTTTATAGTCTATAATGACGAAGGGGCCGTAGACATCTACCATGTGGATTATTTATAGGAACATTTTAGTATGAAAACTCTCAGAGAACAAATCAATTCTATATTTATTTTGGGATATAAAGGCGTTATACCTCCTGAAAACCTTAAAGAACTTGTTTTAGACGGATTAGGGGGCGTTATATTTTTTGCTGAAAATATAAAAGAACGCAACGCTTTCAAAAATACAGTTGCCGATTTAAAGGCGTTTCAACCGGAGCTTATCACCTCTATTGATCAAGAAGGCGGCAGGGTTGAGAGAACCAAAAATCTCCCCGATGCGATAAAATACATACCGCCTTTGGAGATAATTAAACTACCCGAAAACCTTATAGAAAAACACTATGAGGTCTTGGCGCAAGAACTGTGTGACTTTGGTATAAATATGAATTTTGCCCCTGTTTTGGATATTCATACCAACGCTGATAACCCTGTTATTAATAACAGAGCCTTTGGTACAACCGCTGATGAGGTTATTAAATATTCTCAAATTGTTCAACATATATTGCACAAATATTCAATCTTTGCCGTAGGAAAACATTTTTGCGGGCATGGTGGTTCAAGTGTTGATTCTCATTTGGCTTTACCTGTGATAGATATGCCTATGGAGGAGCTTCAAGAGCATATTCGTCCTTTTGCTTTTGCGGTGAATGATGGAATTGACGCTATAATGGTGGCCCATGTTCATTTTACAGCTTTTGATGAAGAGACCCTTCCTGCTTCTTTATCAAAAAATGTGATAAGTTATCTCAAAAAAGATCTGGGATTTTCAGGGCTTGTTATTTCTGATGATATGGTAATGGGGGGCGTGACATCCTTTGGAGATCCACTTGATGTTTGTATAAGAGGGATTAAAGCAGGCATTGATATGTTTATTTTTAGGGATATGACACCTGAGGTTTTACAGCTTTTATCAGATTTGGAAAACGCTGCACAAGATGATTTGGAGCTCTATGCACGGATAGAAGAAGCTTCTTCTGAAATTACGGATTTCAAAAAAAATATCAAAACAAAACAGGTGCATTTTGACCCTGTTCTTGCACAAAAAGAGATTGAACAGATAAAATCCAGTCTTAAATAACTACATAAAAAACGATACTTTCATCCGATAGAATTTGCCTTGGGCGGCCTCATAATATAAGCACAGGCTGGAAATAGGAAGGGATTCTATTATGGCTAAAGTATGGGAAGAATTCCTAAGCGAGGTTAATAGTTTTGATAAAAAAATTGATTCTACAAACCCGTTTAGCGAAGAAAATTATTCAAAGAAAAAATTCTCAAATTTTCATGACTTCTTTTACCCTTGTGAGGAGCATATCATCGTTTGGGTCGAAGAAGATTAGTTTATAGGCTTTCTGTGGTTTCTTTATTGAAGAATATGATTTTTTCATAAACCGGTGAAAGTTTTATTTGGGCACCTTGTTCGATATCAATGTCGGAGGTTACTTTTGCAATGATATTTGTATCATTGAATTTGAGGTGCAATAGTTTTTCGCTTCCGAGCATCTCAACCAAATCAACAGTTGATGAAATTTGACCGTTTTCATCTATGCACAAATCTTCTGGACGTATACCCAAAATTGCTTTTTGATCGTCAAAATCTGCGTCTATTTCAATATTTGGGGCGGTAAATTTTTTGTTTTTGATTTCACCTTCAATAAAATTCATGCTTGGTGAACCGATAAACCCTGCCACAAAAGTGTTTTTTGGCTTGTTATAAATTTCTTGAGCACTGCCGAGTTGCTGCAGCTTCCCTTGGTGCAATACAGCGATTCTATCCCCCATTGTCATTGCTTCGACTTGGTCATGGGTTACATAGATAAAGGTTGTATCAAGTTTTTTGTGTAATTTTTTTATTTCAAAGCGGGTACTTGAGCGCAATTTTGCATCGAGATTTGAGAGGGGCTCATCCATCAAAAATACCTTAGGGTTGCGCACAATAGCTCTTCCTAGTGCAACTCTTTGTCTTTGCCCGCCTGATAATTGCGATGGTTTTCTGTCCAGATATTGGGTCAAATCAAGAATTTGTGCGGCTTCTTTTACTTTTTTGTCTATTTGGTCTTTTGGTGTTTTTCTCATTTTGAGTGCAAAGGCCATATTATCATACACGCTCATATGCGGATATAGTGCGTAGTTTTGGAAAACCATCGCTATATCTCGATCTTTTGGATGAATATTGGTGACGTTTTTGCTTCCTATAAAAACCTTGCCTTCAGTTACATCTTCAAGGCCTGCAATAATCCGCAAAAGAGTTGATTTCCCGCATCCTGAAGGGCCTACTAAAACCAAAAATTCTTTATCTTCAATTTCAAGATCAACTCCTTTTATGATTTGGTTTTGATCATATGATTTTTTGATTTTTTCAAGTAAGACTTTACTCATTTTCGGTGCTCTCTTGTGTGTCTTGTATTTCTTGTTTTACAGGTATTATGAAATTAAAAGACGAACCTTGTCCCAGTGCGCTTTCAACCCAAATAATTCCGCCGAGATTATCGATTATTTTCTTGGCTATAGGAAGATTCAACCCTGTTCCTGTTTGCTCAGACATTGTTTTTCGTGTTTTTTCAACGATACTGTATTCATCAAAAATCAGATTTAAGTCTTCTTCTTTTATACCTGAACCTGAGTCTTTGATTTTGAACATCACGTATGAAGACGGGATTTCTTTCACTCCGACAAAAAGCCCTTGCAATCTCGCATAAGTAAGATCGGGATTGTTTAGTGTCACTTCAACATCCCCGACCGCTGTGAATTTGCAGGCATTGTCAATAAGAATTGAGAGAACTTTTCTAAGCTGGTTTTCATCTGTGAAAACTTGTCTTTTTTCAAGTTCGTTGAATTTGATTTTGAATTCGATATTTTTTTTGTCAAAATATGGTTTAAAAGCCTGAGAAACAAAATTTATAACGCTTGTAATGTCAAAGAGTTTTTTCTCAACAGGCATTTTGTTGGCATCAAGTTTGGATATGTCTACAACTGCGTTGATGACATTATTCAAAGTTATTGCATTTTTAGCGATGATGTTGATGTATTTGTCTTGTTTTTCGTTGAGTTCACCGGCTACGCCTTCTAAAAGAGCTTGAGAAAACCCGATAACGGAGTTCATTGGTTTCTCAAATTCTTGGGCAACATCAGCAATAAATGCATTTTGTTTTTCGATTTTTTCTTGGTTGGCTTTGTACTCGGCAATTACGTTTGAGATTATTGTGTGCGTTTCTGTTACATCACGAGCACAAACCATTACTTGTTGTTTGTCTTCAACATCAAAGGCTGTTATCTCAAGGATAAGTTCCTTCCCTTTTTTGGTTTTGACATCAATTGTATTTTTGCGATCTTTAAGCATTGCATCATATATTGCTTCTGAGCCTTGGGTACAGATTTCTGCAATGTGCATATCTTTTAACTCTTTTGATGTGTAACCGATGAGGTTTTCCATAGCTTTGTTGCAAAATACAAACCTGCGTTCATAATTCAATGCAAAAATAGCATCGGGTAAATTATCCAAAATATTCTCTTGAGCACCAAATAAAAATTTCATACATATTCCAATCTTTTAACTATAGTTTCTATTCTACCAAAAAATTTGAATTAAGAATACAATGCTTTTACTATTTTTTTGTAAGAAGCAGTGTTTTTTTGTAGATTTCTTTTTTTGAAACGCCAAAAATCGTCGATAAGATCTTGCTTATATCATTCACGCTGTAGCCTTGGGCGTTGAGTTGCAGGATTTTTTCATCAACATCCGAGGTTTTTTCATCATCTTGGGCCATTATTGCGACCGCTATTTCGCCTTTGGGAGGGTTTTTGGAGTAGTGCTCGAGAATTGTTTCAATGGAGCCTTGCTTTACTTCTTCATAGAGTTTGGTTAGTTCTCTTCCTACTGCTATTTGGGCCTTTGGGGAGAGGTTTTG
>JAQUTS010000087.1 GCA_028694275.1 Candidatus Gastranaerophilales bacterium | reverse complement strand
AGTTTTTCTTTTTTCAAATCCAATAACGTATCAAAAAGCTTTTGGATATTATTTTTGAGCTCAAAATCAATATCGAGATTTTGCCAAAGTTTATGCTCCAAGGCAAAAATAACTTTATCCGAAAAATTCATTCTTGATGTGTCTTCATCAGCCAAAAACCTATCTATTGTTATTTTTAAGCGATAAATATCCGATGGCGCAAACTCAATTTCTAATATTTTGATAAAAGCCGTTTCATCTCGCATATTTGCAGCAAGGCGCAAAAGAGCCAACGCATTACGAATGGTTTTGCCTTTAAAAAAGCTCATATTGACCTTTTTGACCGATGGAATACCAAGCTCGGCAAGATATTTATCAACAAGCTCCGCTTGAGAGTGTGATTTGACCAAAATCGCAAAATCCCCATAACAAGCACCATCTTTTAGCTTTAAACGAGCTATTTCTTGCGCGATATATTTTGCCTCTTTTATTTTGTGATCACGAATATCCATCACGCCTTGAAGAGTCGTTATTTTGACATATTTTTCATCCACAAGAGGGTTTTGCTTAAATGCGCTGAGCTTTTCATCAAGTTTTAATTGCTCTTGAGTGACAAAATTGACCGCGTCTAAAACCTCAGGCGTTGAGCGATAATTGGTTACAAGTTTGATTTCAGGGTACTTTTGTCCGTATTTTTGCTCAATATATTTGTGCAAAACATCAAGGTTTTCCATCTGAGCAAAACGAAACCCGTATATAGACTGTTTTCTGTCCCCGACAAAAGTTATATTGGGCCCGACATCAGATAAAAGAAGCTCAATCAATTCAAGTTGCGCCCCGTTGGAATCTTGAAATTCATCTATTATCAAATGTGAAAATAAATCCTTATAATAAGCCCTAAGTGGAGGATTCGTCTTAAAAAGCTGAATAGTTTTGTTAATCAAATCATCAAAATCGACCATATCAAGCTTTGATAGTTCATTTTGATAAACTGCATATATCAAGGCTACAACCTGTGTAAGATAAAGCTCTTGCTCTTTTGTTTTTTGCAAAACAGACTCCATTCCCATAGCACAAGTCCATTTATCTGGCTTTTGAGAACGGTTTTTATCAAGAATTTGTTTTTTGCCTGTTATTGAATCAAATGCGCCTGATTTTTTCTCATCAAAACAACAAAACTCATCCACATAACAACGATAATGCTGCTCCCACGCACTCACATAATCATCCCTTGTAGCAAGGCCAAAAGGCGTATCCAAAACAGCAGCAGTAAAATCTTCTGTAGCTTTATATGTTCTACTCAAAAATTCATCGGCATCTATGCCTAGTGATTTGATTTTTTTGATAATGCCAAAAACCTCATCAAAAATTGCATCAAGATTAGATGTTTTGCTCAGTTTTTTAAGATTTCTGACAGCCAAAATATCAGGATTCAACCCCAAAGAATCTGAGAGCATACCAATATCATCAATCAAATTTGCCTCGTCATAGCGGATTGTTTTGACTATATTATCAAAAATCCTCCTCAATTCCTTTTCATCGCCCAAAGCAAAAGACGGTGAAAGCCCGACATTTATTGAATGCTTGCGAAGTATCCTCGAACAAAAACCATGAAAAGTCGAAATCCACAAATCCTGACCCAAAGAATCCACCCCATAAGATGAAAGCTCGGACAAAATACGCTCTTTCATCTCAGTTGCAGCCTTATCGGTAAAAGTAATCACCAAAAGGCGATTAACGGGATTATTTATGCCCATATCAGCCAAATCACAAACAAGCTTCACAAAACGCCTTGAAATCACCTTTGTCTTACCTGTTCCGGCCCCTGCAACGATCTTGGTGCAAGACAAAAGAGGATTTTCGACCGCTTGTTTTTGTTGTTCGTTCAAACCATCACAAATCAGGGTCTTAATCATCATAAGCCTCCTCATCTTTGTCACACAAAAACGCATAAGCACAATTTGCGCAGGACCAATCATCATAATTGGGAGCAAAAGCCTTGGCTGATTTGATTTTTTGCACTACTGTAGCATCAAGATTTTCAAAAAGCTTTGATTCTATCTGTGCTATAGTCTGAGCGTCTACAGTATCTGTTTGGCAGCCGTCTTTGATAATAGGCCTGATATATTGAAGCCCAAGCTCTTTAACCTTGCCGTTCAAATCAGCAAGAGTTTTGGCATTTTTGCAGGCAAAATAATATATAGGAATTTGATAATCATATTTTTGCAAATATTCTTCCATATCCTGCGGTTCTTTACCCCCTTTTGCCTCAAAAGCTGCCATATTGCAAAGAGGTATCTCTTTGCTTTTGCCTGTTTTGTAATCCCAAAGACTGTATTCTCCGTCTTTTTCGATTATGGCATCTATTCTTCCGTCAAACACAACCCCCTCAAGTGAAGGTATAGTAAACTCAAAACTTTGCTCTGTCAAAACCTTATCAGGCACAGAAAGGAAAAATCCCGAATCTTCAAGTTCTGCCGCTGCCTCCTCAAAATTCCCCTTCATCTCAAGGAGTTTGAGATCATCACTAAGCTCTATAAGTTCGATGTCTCTTGCCTTAAAGCCGTAAGAAAGAGCCTTATCAGGATTGTTTTTTGCATCAAAAATAATATCTGAGAGCATCAATATGGTTTCTTTTGTGTAAGAGTTGAGGTATTTTTTGTTAAAAACCTCCATAATCATATGCACAATACTGCCGTAATCAGCACTGAAAGACCTTTTTTCGCGCAGAGCCAAAAGGTTTTTGTAGTAATATTTTTTGGGACACTTAAGGAAGTTTGAAACAGCAGAAACACTAAGCCTCAAAGGGGTATTTTCGGGCAAAACGATGTTTTGAGGTTTTTGACAAACTTTTTTTTCAAATTTTTCATCATTTTGACTTTGCTCTTGTATTTTGGGTTCTGAATAATTATCAGGGTCTATACTTCTCAATAATTCAAAAAATACGGATGGCTGAATTTGTTTTTTGTCCTCAAAAACGTGTGCTGAAATAACCAATCGGGTTTTTGCCCTTGTCATCCCAAGGTAAAAAAGCCTTGATTCTTCTTTGATTGCATCCTCATCGAGCTCTATCAGATTGCGAAAATTTTTCGACTCCGCCTTTAAAATTTCAGAGACGGTTATATTTGCCTGAGGCGAAATAAAATAGGTCGACTTGGATTTTTTGGGGAAATCACCCTCCCCAAGACAAGGTATATAAACATATTCAAACTCGCATCCTGGGGTTTGGAAAAAAGTCAAAAGATTGACCCTGTCTTTATCATCGGAGTTTTGTTCAGGGTATAAAAGCAAAAGATCCAAAATAGTCGCCAAAGGAATTTGAGACTTTATAACATCACTATAAAGAAGCGAAATTGAATCAATTTGGGCTTTTAAAGCCTTGTGCGATTTTTGAAAATCATCATTATTGACCCAACTTTCACAAGAATCTGCTATAAGATCAAAAATAACGCCATAATCCCTTTGCTGAAAATAAAAATACAGTCTTGCCAAAAGATCGAACTCTGATTGAAGCTTCGCCCTGTCAAAATCAGACAAAATACTGAGGTTTTGCCAAATGATATTAAGCAAAGACACCTCAGAAGAGGCCTCTTGCAGGGAAATAAAACGATCTTTGGTGTAAGGATCTTCTATAAGGTCAGAAATTATATTCCCGACATAAAGACTCATATCTTCAAACAAAATCTCTCTTTGCGCTTTTGACTTTAGTTTTGGGTTTGAAAATCCTTCTTTGGTAAATTCTTCTGCGCCGAGTTTTTCAGATATTTCAAATATATTCAGATACCTGATTGTTCTGTGAAGAAAATTCCTAAACTCATCACACACAAGCTGTGAGCTCAAAGGAATATTGTGAGCAGCAAAAAGGTCAATGAACTTTTGCCTTGCCTCATAGTCCCGTATCAAAATTGCAAAATCCGAAAAACTTCGCCCTGATTGTTTTTGGGACAAAATATCATCCGCGATATAATCTATCTCCGATTTGATATCATCAAACTTGAGATATTTGATACTGTCATTTTTTTGAAAATCAAAAGATACTTCTTGAGAGTTGTATTTTTGGACTAAATACAATGCACGCTGCAAAATATCTTCATTTCGTTTTGAATTTTTAAGTTGTGTTGTTTCAAGCTCACCCAAATGATTGCTCAAACTCTCAAAAATCAAGGAGTCACACCATGCCCCTTTGAACTCTTGAATACGAGAAAAACTATCCCCGTATATCCTCAAAGAACAAGGTTCTGCAACCATTGTGAGCAGAACAAACTGCAAATATGTAATATCCTCAAACCCATCAACAAAAACACCGTCAAACTTAGCTTTGATACTGTCCAAAAGATCTTGTTCGTTTTTCAGTTTGGAAATCAAGGCCCCCACCATGCCCGTTATATCAAATTTTTTGGCATCCGTAAGGGCTTGCAGATATTTTTTAAAAACTATATTTATAAGACGTAATTTGGGGTTTTCACAAGAATCCAATGCAGGGTTTTCTATAGCATTATCAATAATTTCAGGCGTAATAAAGTTGTTTTGGAAAAGGGCAAAAAGATTATAAAGTTCTCTGGAAAAAGATTTTGATTTGCAGAGATTTTTCAAAGAAGAATCCGCCAAAAATTCGCTTTTGGAGATAGCACTGATAAGTTCTGTCGCCAAAAATCTTGAGACTATTTTTTTGTTCGCGGTTTTTTCTTCCCCAAACAAAAACTCAGCAACAAAAGACTCAAAAGAAAAAACTTTCGGAGAGTTTTCGCCCCATTTTTTTTGAACTTTTATAAAAAGTTCTTTTCTTTGAGACTCACTCATCGCAATAACACAAATCCTCTTGGGGTTTGCGCCGTATTGTTCTATAAAAGCACCTATATCACTCAAAAGTTTTGCAGTTTTACCGCATCCTGCAAGACCTGTAGTCAATTTGGCCATACAGCCCTTTCATCATTCATCTTGAATCATTATATAGGAATAGGGCTTGTTTGTTAAATACAAAAAGTCCAAAACCTGAAAAACAAAAAATAATTTTACAAAACTTTTGTTGACATACAAATTCGGCAATGATAATCATGAACTGTCACAGACTTTGAGTAAAAGATGAAAGTATCCCAACAAAAACCCGCCAACAAGTACATAAAACCTACCGCGATAGCTATTGGTTTTGCGCTTCCTGCTGTTTATATTACCAAGTTTCATGTGGATATGTTTGACAAAAAAGACAAACCAAATCGCCAAATGATGCTCAATTCTATGGTCGGGTTTTTTATAGGAGTCGGCGCATCGGTGTTGGGTGCTCATAAAAAACTATCCAAAAACAAAGACCTCAATTTGGGTCTCAAAATCGCAATCGCTGCCATCGCTCCGATTGCAGGATTAAAAATAGCAAAACAAATAAACAAAAACCAATACCCTGAAAGATTTCAGCACCGTTAAGAAAAATTAAGACTTGCATAAGCTTTTAACAAAAATATCTCTTCAAGGACTTTAAGCATATAAATCAAATAAACAAGGTCAAATGATGCAGATATTTCAAAATTACAGCAACTATAAAAAATTCGAGGGTGAATATAAAACTTGGCAAGACAAAAAAGATTTGGATAATGCCAAAAAAGCAGAATATCTCAAACAAAACCCCGTAAGCGAACAAGAAAAACAAAAAGCCATCCAAAAGGGCCAAACTATCTTGCGCGCAGTGGATATAATGGATGAATATTCACAAAGCAAAGCTGAAGATGCCGAAGTCGTAACAGAAGAAATCGGGAGTCAACTACTGGCTCTTGCAATGATGATAGGTATGATGGGCGGGGCTTTGGCGGTTGTTGCATTCAAAAAACCAAAAGCCCTAGAGCAACAGCTTTCAAAACAAGATAAAGGTTTATTGGATCCGAATTTAATAATCCCTTTCGCCATAGGTATGGGAGCATCGGTTGCGGCATCTATACCTGTTTTGAGCTGGACATCACAAATACAAGTCGGTGCATCAAGACGCGGACGCTTTGAGTCCATAAGAAAAGAACTCAATAACGCACAAAAATTTGCCGTACTTGATAATGAGCAAAGTCAACAACTTGAAGAACTTGCAAAAAATGTCCCTGTTGATGAAGAAATGAAAAAACAACTCAAAAAACGCGACATTGAACAAAATCCTTTTACTTTCTTTGCAACGGCAAAAGAACTTCTCACCAAAAACAAAGACTATGATATACAAAAAGAAGCCTTCAACTCAAGGCTTGAAAAAGATAAAAACAACTTCAATATTCCATTAAAGGAAAAAGAAATCCTCGATGCTAAAAAAGATCAGCAGCTTCTTTTGGATGTAGTACAAAAAGTCGACATTGCATCACAAGATTATGCAGAAAATGTCGAACTCGCAACCAATTCTCTCAATTTTGCTACAACATTCCTTGCAATGGGCGCAGCCTGGGGAGTATCAAAAATCCTTGATTACACCAAAGTACAAAACAAAATGGCCCGAAACGTTTTGCCTTGGGGTATTGCTTTAGTCGCCTCATTAGGAGTCGGAGCATATACCACAAGTGTCCAAAAACAAGCTTCAAGAATCGGCCGATTTAAAGTAAAACAAGAACTTGAAAAAGACCCTAATAATTTTGTTTATGTTGATGATGAAAAAATCAAAGCTATGCCTGATATCCCTGTAGAAAAAGCCAAAAAACCCGGCTTCTTCAAATTTATGAAACAAGTAATAAAAGATCACAAAGAGTACAAAAAATACCTGAAAACAGAAGCCATCAAAGACAAACAACGCCAAAAAGCCCTTGATCAAATAGACTTAAGCGATGAGCAGATTCAAGAGGCAAAAAGGCTGCAGCATAATACATTTAAAACCTTCAACAAAGTTGATGACAACTCACAAAAATATGCAGAAAGTGTTGAAGCTGTCGGACAAATTATACAATCACCGATTGCCAATATCGGGACTCTTGCTGGTATGGCAATAGGTACAGCCGTTGCTGCCAAAAGAATGAAAAAACTTCCGCCTGAAAAAATCGGGAATGATATGATAAGCAACTCCATTCCTATATTCTTAGGCGTAATGGTAGGGGCTCTTCCCGCTGTCGGTTTTGATATCTATATAACAAAAGAACAGAAAAAAGCATCAAGAATTGCAGATATGATGGCAATAAAAGAACTCTCTGATTACAGAAATTTTGCCGATTATCAAAACAAAAATTAAAACCCTAATGTTATAGTTCGTTTTTCCATCTTTTGATATGTCCATATTCATCGGCTTGATTTTTGGCGATGACCTTTTGGGTATCTTCATCCCATTCAACAGT
>JAQUTS010000086.1 GCA_028694275.1 Candidatus Gastranaerophilales bacterium | reverse complement strand
TTTGGTCCGGCATGGTGATGATCCAAAGATTCATAGTGTCGAACATTACAAATTTGTGGTCATTTAACTGTGAAAGAATGTTTAATTGTAAATCAGGCTGTATGTTTCCGAGTAATACATAGTCTGTTTCTTTTTGCTTTTGATTTAATTCAGGGTTGAAGCTTGCAAAAGAGTTGAGCTGCGTATCAAGTGTTATGGCTTCATTCATATCACCTTTGTATTCGCCGCTCCATCTGAAAGTTTTTCCCTGATGGATTTTTAGCCCTTCTGTGTTGATTCCTTTTGATTGGAAAAGCTCTAAGTATTCTTGAGGGAAGTCCTCGCCGATGATCCCGATAATACTGACATCTGTGAATATTTTTGCGGCTAATGAAGCATGCGAAATCGAACCGCCAAGAACATTTTCTTTTATTCCTTTTGGCGTTTTTAGATTATCCAAACCTATGGATCCGACGATTAAGACGCTGTTCATTCCTTCTCCAAGTTTTTGTATCTTTTAAAACTATATCAAAAATGCCTTTTTTTAGGGGCGTAAAAAAATATTTTTTTACAATAATTTAAATACTCTGAGATTTTTTTTGTATATGCAAAATACCAAAACACCCTTTTGTCTTGGTATTACTTATTTCACAAGAGTGGTTTTGGGTGTTATAATCTATAATAGAAGAGCTTTAGGAATTTTGGGATGTCAAAAACTATCTGTTGGCCAAGTGATTTTGCACAAGAAGTGTTGGATGAAAATCCTTGTTCTATTCGTTTAGCGATTAGACCGGGGTCTTTGTATTATGATACTAAGTACTTTAAAAAGGGTGAACAGGTTGATATACGTATAGATTCTTTGATTGTAAGAAAGGCTGTTATCCAAGATGATTTGAAGCTTATGAAAATTAAAGATCTTATGCAGGTTCATTATAATTTGTTGAAAAAGAGTATTAATACACAGGAAAAGTTAATCAACTTTTTGTCAGAAAGATACAATCAGCAAATAACCAAAGAGTCCCAAATTACACTAATAGCCTATATGAACATGAATCTGATTCATTTAAAGGAGAATTAAGCGGATAATTTCTGTTAAAATATATTAAGCATAAGTATACTTATTTGTAAATTTTACATACAGTTTTTATTTTCTTATAGTGAACAAACACCTTAATATTATTAAATTAAAAAAACAATAATAAGTTTAGCCTAACAAACAAGCAGGGGGAAGCTCATGAAAGAACAGAGGAAACTCAAACTCACAAACAAAATTAAAGAAATCGGACCCAAACTCAAATGGATGTTTTTCTCAGAATTACAAGATTTGAAAATTGGTGCCAAGTATTTGGACTTTATTTGTCCTGAAGATGTCAAAGAAACAAAAAATGCGACGGAAAAACTTGAAGCGATAGTGAAAGAGACTTTGATAAAAGAATTTTCGCCCGATATTCAAAATACAAAATCATTTAACCTTTTGGTTGATGCTGTGTGCCATAATATTAAGAAAAAACAACTCAAGGACTAATAAGCTAAACGAAATTTCTTATTTAGAGTTTTGAGTTGGTACACAATTTTGAGTATCTTCTGCTAAAAAATATTGAAAAAGACGCCTGAATGTGGCGTCTTTTTTATGTTTTGCTTGTTTTTGTTTTTTACTAGCCTAAAGACTATTGTAGTTTCTACCCTCGAAATGACCTTCCAAAATGGTTTATCATGCAGTTGGACTTGGGGAAAATCAAGTCCACTTGTATCTTAAAATAATTTTCAAAAAACTAGTTTGGAGGTCAGTATGAAAAATATTATAAAACCAAGCTTTTCAGATGTTTATATGCGAAATATCCAGGACGAAATGAATAAAATAATGGAAGACGCTTTTGGCAGTGTCGAGCTTTTTGATCTTGCCAATGACAAACAATTGTGGCGTCCTCCGTTGGAAATGTCTGAGACAGAATCTGAATATGATATCAAATTGCAGCTTCCCGGGTTTGATATGAAAGATATCAATATCGAAGTGGGCCAAGATTATATCAATGTCAGAGCCGAAAATACGTTCGAAAAAGAACATCGCAGAAAAAACCTTTACCGTTCCGAATTTAGATATGGCAACTTTATGAGAACAGTCTCATTCCCAAGTCATATCAACACAGACAAAACTGTGGCAGAGTTCAAAGACGGTGTATTGAGTATCAAAGCACCTAAGGCTCTTTTGAGGGATAAAGTGAAAAAGCTGGAAGTTAAAGAAGCCAAGCTTCAAAAGGTAAAAGCTGTTAAACCTCAGAAAAAACAGATGAAAAGAGTCAAAAAAGCGAAAGCATAATCGAATTGGGGCAAATTAATTTTGCCCCAATTTTCTTAAACTATTTGTGAAGATTGGGGATTTTTTATATAATTCCTTTATGGACAAAGAATTTTTCAGGGAAACACTTTCTTATAAGATAATTACTTTTCTCAAGGATCAAATTGCAGAGAAGGTCGATCTGACTGTTTATATATTCAAAATATTGGTAAAAGTTATAAAAGATATCTTGAATTTAAGAGTCGGGATGAAGCATATTTTGAATCAAGCAGCGCGCTTTGGTGTGGATTCTTTGCCTTTGGCCTTGATTATTGTCGGAGTGTCGGGGATGATTATAGCCCTTCAAGTTACATCCGAGATGGTTAAACAAGGTGCTGTTGATTATATAGGGACTCTTATTTCTCTTGTTATTGTAAGAGAAATTGCACCGATTATGGGAAGTTTTGCTATTATTTCTATGGTCGGATCTTCTATGGCTGCAGAAATTGCCACTATGAAAGTTACAGAACAAGTTGATGCAATTAGTGTTTCAGGTGTGGATCCCGTTACTTATTTGATTACGCCAAGGGTTGTTGCAGGGTTTTTTATAATGCCTTCTGTGATTGTGGTTGCTACTTTTGTGGGACTTTTTGGAGGGTATTTTCCTGTTCATAATATTGCTGATATCGGGTTGTCTTCATATCTTGATTCTGTGTGGCTTGGGCTTTATGAAAAAGATATTTGGGTTGAATTGCTAAAGGCTGCAGTGTTTGGAACCTTGATATCTTTGGTATGCGCATCTATTGGGTACAAGGCCAGAGGCGGTGCTATTGATGTAGGTGTTGCTACAACTAATGCGGTTGTGTATTCTTTTATTGTTATTGTTATAACAGATTTTTTGATTTCGTATGCGTTTTTCTATTAAAAGAAAGTTAAATTATGATTAAATTTGAACATGTATCCAAAAAATATGATGATAAAGTGGTTTTAAATGACTTGAGTTTTACCGTGGATGCAGGAGAAACGCTTGCAATAGTTGGATTTAGCGGTACCGGGAAAAGTACCGCCCTTAAGATAATAAGCGGGCTTGTTGAGCCGGATTTGGGTTCAGTTCATTTGGATTCACGCAATATGTCTATGGTTTTTCAGTATTCTGCTTTATTTGATTCATTGAATATCTACGAGAATGTAGCTTTTGCCTTTCATGAGAGAGATGATCTGAAAAACAAATACACAGAGTCTCAAATAATGCAGATTGTTTCTGAAAAGCTTCGTTTGGTCGGGCTTCAGAACATTGAAGACCTTATGCCCAGCGAACTATCAGGCGGTATGCAAAAAAGGGTAAGTTTTGCCAGGGCAATTGTCACTAACCCCAAAATTATTTTGTATGATGAGCCGACAGCAGGCTTGGATCCTGTGTCTTCGACGGTAATTGAGGATTATATAATCAGGCTTAAAGAAGAATTAAAAGCGGCATCTATTGTTGTTACACACCAAATGTCTACAATCAAAAGAACCGCAGACAGAGTTATTATGCTTTATGAGGGCAAAATAGTCTGGCAAGGGACTCCGGCAGAACTTTTGGAAGCAAAAGATCCTTATGCACACCAGTTTGTTTATGCGAAACGTGAAGGTCCTATGAAAACAACGGCGGAAGCTCGTTAAAATAGTTGAAATAAACTATTGTCTTTTAAGGCAAATTTGAATTAAAATTGGACTCAAGAGGTACTGATGAAAATAACTGCGGCACTAAAAGTAGGAATATTAACACTTGTAGCAATACTTATACTAATTGTGGGTATTGGTTGGCTTAAGGGGCGTTCTATTTCTAATGGTCAAGTTCTTGACCTCAAGTTTTATGATGTTGACGGGTTAAGAGTCGGTGCTCCTGTTCAAATGATGGGCTATCGGATAGGTCAGGTTGAGTCTTTGACTCCTGTCTTTGATAGTAAACAAAACTACGTAAGTATAAAAGCTGTTATAACTCAAGCAGGTATAAAAATCCCAAAAGCGTCTTTGATTTCGATTCAGCAATCAGGAATTATTGGCGAAAAATTTGTGGAAATTACACCTCCTCAAGTAAAAATGGCCTATATTCCTAAAATCGACAATTCTTCACCCAAAATCAATACTCATAAACGCGTAAGGGTTTTTCTTGATGGTGATTATGAAGATATAGGAAAAGTAGTGTCGGTAAAAGTCATTGATGTAAGGGCTTTGGCCAAACTTCACCAAAAAGAATTCAGCACTCCTTATGCTTATGAAATAGCTTATATGATTACAAAAACCGGTATTTTGATTCCTGATGAGGTTTCAGCCAAGATTAGTGAGTCAAATGATCTTGTACTTCTTCCTTTGAATAATGAAATTGTACGTTATTACTGATCGAATGATGATTATACTATTGTTGAACCGATGAGAATAAGCGAATTTTTGGATGTTCAGCTAAAAGCTGCAAAAGCCTTCAATGAAATCAATAATAAAATCAATACACTTCTCTCTGATGATGTAATTGATGATACGCAGGTGACTTTGGCCAACATAAAAAGTGTGTCCATATCTGCTGCAGATGCTGTTGCTAAGGCTGATGAGCTCATTAATAATTCAAAAGGCGATATTGAACAGACCATAGTTTTGGCTCATCAACTTACCAAAGAAGTCACCGATTTGACAGTCAATCTTAATTCAATCGTGTCTGATCAGGAGTTCAAATCATCTATTTCCAATACGGCTGCTTCTATTCAGTCTACAAGTAATACTCTGAATACTATTTTGCAGGACCAAGATACTGTTGAAACACTCAAATATTTGAGAGAAACTTCAAAAAATCTTTCAGAATTGTCAGCTTCTGTCAATGAAATTGCGGGTGATAGTCAGTTCAAAACAGAGCTTAAATCATCTGCTGTTAATCTTAACAAGTCATTGAATTCTCTTGATTGCGCTCTTCGTTCAGTTTCGAATATTTCTCCTGAAGATAAAAAGAACATTCAGTGCACATTGCAAGAAACTGCTGCTTTGACTCATAATTTGCGCAAATTTTCAGAGAAACTAAACAAGCGATTCTTACTATTTAGATTGATGTTCTGATGAAAAATTTTATACATAAAATTCATTATTCGAAAAATTTGAGCATAATCCAATACTTACTCAGACTGCCTTTGTGGTTTGTGAGTTTGTTTTATGCAGTGGGTGTTTGGATTAGGAATTTTTTATATGATTTAGGGCTTTTACATACTGAAAAACTTTCCCAAACAGTTATTTCTATAGGTAATTTGACTACAGGCGGCACCGGTAAAACGCCTGTCACGGCTGAAATCGCAAAAATTGCAGCCAAATCCGGCAAAAAAGTCGTTATTTTATCAAGAGGGTACGGCGGAAGTTTGCCATTGGATGAGGTCAGCCTTATTTCTGATGGGGAGCAAGTTTTTTATGATGCAAAACAAGCAGGCGATGAGCCCTTTTGGCATGCACAAAACGTCAAAGGTGTTGCAGTTGTAACCTGTAAAGATAGAGTGAAGGCGGCTAAATGGGCCGTTGAAAACCTCGGCGCAGAGCTTTTTATTCTTGATGACGGTTTTCAGTATAGAAAACTCTTTAGGGATTTGAATATTGTCCTTGTTGACGGGCACAAAAAATTCGGCAATGAAATGCTTCTTCCTGCAGGCCCTTTAAGAGAACCATTATCTCAAATTAAACGTGCCGATAAGGTCATTGTTGTCAACAAAATCCCTTATGATAAACAAACGGTCAGAGATTGCAGGGCTTATTCTATTTATTTGATTAAGCAATTTGATAAAGAAGTTTTTGGGTGCAATATTCTTGCAACAGGGATTCATCGAATAGGAAGCAAAGCTCCTGTTATGTCGATGAAAAATGTTTATGCGTTCACAGGCGTTGCTCAGCCTGAGTTTTTCTTTGAATCATTGAGAGCTCATCAGCATAACTTGGTGAAAAAACTTGAATTTGATGATCATTATGCGTATCAAAAACAAGATCTTGTTGATATTATAGAAGATGCAAAAAAATCAGGTGCGGATATTATTGTAACAACTGAAAAGGACTTTGTTAAACTTTCTGCGTATATTGATGAAGTATCTCTTGATATACCTTTGTATACAGCGCGCCAGGCTGTCGAGTTGGATATAGCCGGATTACTGAAGGGTACTGTAGAATATTAACCTTTAAAGCTATTGTTTTTTGCTTTATTTTGAAAAATATTAAAAGAAAAGGAGGCTACAATGATAACAATTTTTGGTATTAAACTTTTGGACAGAGTCCATACTTCTGCAGATTTTCAATCTATTGTCACTAAATACTGATGTTCAATCAAAACAAGAATAGGCCTTTATGAAGTGGCTGTCGGTGTTTGCTCGCCCAGTGGAGTTATTTTGCTCGAATTTATAGGTAAAGATGCCGATGAATTCGAAAAAGAAGCGAAAGCCATCGGCAATATTGAAATTCAAAAAATGATATTTTAATCTTTATTGAGAATCCGTTGTCCTAAGCAAGTTCAATACGGTTTTGTGCATTGAATTTGCTTGCGCTTGCATTGCTACTGCTGCTGACATTTGGATTTTTCCTTGGATAAGATTGACCATTTGTTGCGCTATATCTGCATCAGCTATAGTTGAATTTGATGCGGTCAGATTTTCTGACGTGATTTTGTTTCTTGTTATATTGCTGTCCAGTGCGTTCGATACAGAACCAAGCTCAGAGCGTCTTTGGTTAATTGTTGTTTGAGCCTGATCAATTTTATCAACGAGGGCAAGCGCGTTTTCAGGCGTGCTTACATCGACACTGTCTATTCCCAAATCTGTTGGGTTTGCGCTTTTTAAGGATTCTTGCAAAGTGACAGGGCTCGCTTGTGCCGCCATTACCTGTGTTCCTGCAGCAGAGCCGTTAAGAAGGCTTTTGCCGTTGAAGGATGAGCTTTGTGCAATTCTGACATTTTCTTCTTGTAATTGTGTGATTTCAGATTGAATTGCTGATCTTTCAGAAGCGCCATAGAC
>JAQUTS010000085.1 GCA_028694275.1 Candidatus Gastranaerophilales bacterium | reverse complement strand
ACGAGAAAAGACTCGACGAACCCGAATTTATTGAAAAAGTCAGAGCCAAAGATGCCGATGTCGGAATTGTGGCTTCTTTTAATAAAAAATTTCCAAAAGTTCTTTTAGAATCCACAAAAATGGGTTTTATTAATTCTCATCCGTCTTTATTACCTTTGTACAGAGGCGGAAATCCGTATTTTTATCCTATATTCAACAATGACCCTCTGACGGGCATTACGTTGCATTTTATGGACGAGGAGTTTGATACGGGGGATATTATTTTTCAAAAATCGGTCAATATTTTGCCTTTTGAGACTATGGGAACTTTGTTCAATCGTACAAATTTTATGTTTGCTCAAGCGCATGTTGATTTGGTGAGTTTTTTAGAAGAAGGCAAAACCTTGCCTCGTAAGCCTCAGGACAAAGAAGGCAGATATCAAACAGCAGATATGTTGCATGAATATCTTGGTGACACAAAAATCAACTGGGCGATGAGTGCTGAGTTGATTGAACGCTTTGTAAGGGCCTGCAACCCGTTTTTGGGTGCAATGAGCTTTTATAAGGGTAATCCTGTGAAATTTTATTCAGGGGTTGTTGATTCATCCACTGCTATTAAGGATCCTCCCGGGCAAATTGTTCAAATCACAGATACTTCTGTTGGTATTTCAACAGGAAAAGGGATCTATTACCCTACTGCTATGCAGGTCGGGTCTTATTTTTCCAGTGATGTGACTTTGTTTTTGCAATTTGTTAAACCGCAAATCGGAGACAGTTTCGATTAGTGTTTGCCCTATTCGGGCGGAGGGGACTTTTTGTTCCAAATTGTTATTTGAAATTAAATAGTTCAGATAGTTCTATATCAAGTATTTTTGAAATCTTGTATAACAGTAAAACCGACAGATTGCTTTTCCCTGCTTCTAATTTGCCCACATAAGTTTGGTGAATATTTACCTTTTCGGCTAAATATTCTTGTGTAATACCTTTTGCTTTTCTGGTTTCTTTTATTTTTGCGCCAAGTTTTTGAAGGATTTTAGTATTCATACTTGACAATATAGACTGATAAGCTTATTTTGGATATAGACTGACATTCTTATTTGATGTCTTATAGGCAATAATAGAAGTGTTTTTTATGTTTAATTATGAGGTGGACAAAAATGAACAAAAAAGAACAATTAGAACAACTCAGACAAGATGTTTTGAGTCTTCTTGATATGGATAATTTAAAAATCGATATTTATACCAGGAAAAATCTTCTAAAAGGTATTATTAACAATTTTTTTGATTATTTGGAAGAGCTTTAGGTTACTTTCCAAACTTTGCCCTTAAGTCAACTACTTCTTGAACTTGCTCAGAAGAAAGTTCTTTTGCGCCGCCGAGGATTGTAGCATTTATAATGACATCTGCTGTGTATTCAACTGTTTCCATTTGATAGTAGGCGGATTTCAGGTCTTTATCACCGAGTACCACTCCGTGGTTTTTCATCAGCACTACATTGTGTTTGTCGAAATATTTTGCTGTTTCTTTTGCAACTTCCACGCTTGATGGAACGAAATATTCTGCGATGGGGATTTTTCCAAGGTGAAAAATACTCTCCGCCAAAACAGGCTGCGAAAGCTCAACTCCGGCCACGGCAAAAGCAGAAACTTTTGGTGCATGGCAGTGGATTATTGCATTGAAATCGGGTCTGAGTTTGTATATTTCAAGATGCATTTTGCTTTCTGAAGAGGGTTTCTTTTTACCGTCGATTACTTTGAAGTCTTTGTCGATGACAACAATATCATCCTCTGTGAAATCACCCAAAGGCAAGCCGGATGGAGTGAGTAAAAAATAATTTCCGAATCGGACGCTTAAATTCCCTGAGAAGCCTGGTGAAAGACCTTTGTCCGAGAGTTTTTTGCCGATTTGTACGAGTTGTTTTTTTAGATTATTCATAAATGTATTTAACTAAAATTAAAATTTATTTGCAAGAAAAATTTTGAATTTTTTATGCAAAAGTATTCCAATTCCAGTCATTACCATTGTCTTCGGGTTTTTTAGGATTGCCGTCTTTGTCTGTTTGTTTGGGAGGTCCTTGCATAAATGTGGTCTTCATAAGTTTCGGTTCATCGCCAAAAGTGCCTTTTCCTGTGAGTCCAAGCCATTTTGGGCCGTCAAACTCAGGATCAATATCGGCAAAAATCTCATCAGAAGTGAATTTTCGGCCTGTGTCGTTGAGTTCTTCTTCGCTTGTTATGTCGAATAAAGAAATGTCATCACGGGTTTTAAGGGGTTTTATGCTTCCAAAGTCAATATCGACCTTTGGTTTTACAAAGATTTCGTCTTTGGCTCCTGATTGATACGGATTTTTGCCTCCGCCGAATGAAAATGACATTTGGAATAACTCCTTGAATACCTTACACATCATGATTGTCGGTATTTTTGGGGTTTTTCTTTAAGAATACAGGGCATGCCTGTTAATAATTCTTAATAGAGGATGTGTGATTTGTTTTTTTATTGTTACCCAAAATACCGCAAAATTACCTTAAAAATCTTTTGCCTGAACCTTTTGACTTGCTTTGAACAAAGTTATATACTTGTATTTAAAGAGTTTGGTAAGGGAAGTCGAATGGTTGAAAAAAAGTTTTCAATAGCGTTTGTTTGGCATTTGCACCAGCCTAGTTATAAGGATCCTGAAACAAACATGTATCTTATGCCGTGGGTAAGATTGCATGCCATCAAAGATTATCTTGATATGCTTTTGATTTTGGATGAATTCCCAAAAATCAAGCAAACCTTCAACATTGTTCCTTTGCTTATGGATCAGCTTGAGGATTATGGACACAACGGAGTACACGATGTTCATTCGTTTTTGACCACCAAGCCTTTAGAACAATTAACCGAACAAGACAAAAACTTTATTCTGAATTCATTCTTCGACGCAAATTATAATTCAATGATCTCTATTCACCCAAGATACAATCAGCTTTACGAAAAAAGATACTCAACGGGTGCCAATATAGAGGATTTTTCCGATCAGGAATATTCTGATATTATGATGTGGTTTAATTTGGCGTGGTTTGACCCTCATTGGGTCAAAAATCATCCTGAGGTAAAAGCTCTTTATAAAAAAGAAAGAGATTATTCTCTTGATGATCGTATTCGTGTGATAGACGTCCAACGGGCCATTATAAGGCAGATTATACCTACTTATAGAAAACGCCTTGAGGAAAATAAAATTGAAATTACAACAAGTCCTTATTATCACTGCGTTTTGCCTCTTGTTGCAAACAGCGACACCGCCAAAACCAGTATGGATGCGTCACGTCTTCCCAGAAACACCTACAAACACCCTGAGGATGCCGTTTATCAAATAGAAAAAAGCATCAAGAAATTCGAAGATGTCTTCGGGCAAAAACCAAAAGGGCTTTGGCCATCAGAGCAGTGTATTTCGAATGAATCATTAAAACTTATCAAAAAAGCAGGTTTTAAGTGGACAATTTCAGATGAAGGAGTTTTGGCAAGGACTCTTGGTACAGGTTTTGAGAGGGATTTGCACGGGCTTTTGCAAAATCCTTATCCTCTTTGTAATGCTTATAATTTCGGCAAAGAAGAAGATGCCCTTAGGCTTGTTTTCAGGTCTTCATTCTTGGCGAATCTTATCAATTTTCAGTATGGCTCTTATGATCCAAAAGTTGCGGCAGAAGACTTGTACGGCAAGTTAAAAGCTGCTCAAAAAAATCTGGAAATGTCTCCTGATAATAATCATATTGCCGTTATTGCACTTGATGGTGAAAACTGTTGGGAGAGTTATCAAAAAGACGGTATTCCGTTTTTGAAGCATTTGTACGAAATTATCTCAGAGGATTCTTCAATGGAAGCCATTACTGTAAGTGAGTATATGGACAAAATTGAAAAAGAACATGTGATAACAGATATTTACCCGGGATCTTGGATAAATCGGGATTTTCAGATGTGGATAGGTGATCCTGTCAAAAACCTTGCGTGGGATTATCTTGTGAGAATAAGAAAAGACCTTGAGAAATTTTCAAAAGAAAAACACGACAAAGAAACCATCTCAAAAGCGTGGGAAGAGTTTTATGTTGCACAAGGAAGCGATTGGTTTTGGTGGTTTGGTGAGCCAAATGATTCAGGGCAAGATGAGTTGTTTGATTTTCTTTTTAGAAACCATCTTAAGCAGATTTATAAGATTTTGGGCAAAGAAATCCCCTCATATCTTGAAAGACCCTTGGAAACACTTGTTACCAAACAATCTTACATCCCTAAAGATCTTATTACCCCTCAAATAAACGGCCTTGTTACCCTTGGTGATTGGGAAAACGCAGGCTATATCCAAAATGTTCAGGGGCCTGTTTATAATGTGGAAAAACTTTTCAGCAAGATTTATTTTGGTAATGACAAAAAAAACATTTATCTCAGATTTGATATTAACAAATACAATATAGAAAACATGAAAGATAAAAACATCTGGGCTCAGATTATGCTGTATTTTCAGGGATTTAACAATAATCCGACGGTATCTTATATGAGAATGCGCCAGACTAAGGATTATCTGACAAATGTTATGCGATACGCATATTCTCATGAGGTGGAGATTCCTATAATGCGAGGGGATGTCATGCCTGTTGTTTTTTCGAAATTAATGGAGAACATGTTATGGGAATTGGTTATCAATCATGATATTAATTTGGTTCATAATCAGGTTTTTGAAATGTCTATACCGTTTGATGATTTGAATATAAGGCCCGGAGAAAAGGTTAATATGACGATTGTTACCGGCAAATCAGGCGTGGTGGACGAAATTATTACAAAGGACAGGCCTATTTCTTTCATAAGACCATAAACATGCTCAATTCAGCTTGACAATGGTTTTTGAGGGGGTTATATTAGTATGACAGTAATACGCAGAGGTGTGCCGTTTTTCAAGTGTCTTCAAGGGTGGGCGGGTTTCGCTGAAGCCCCTCGAAATGACCACGGTCCCTATAAAGGAAGGTAAAATATGTTTGCAATAATAGAAACAGGCGGAAAGCAATATCAAGTAGAAACAGAACGCTATATTGATGTAGAGCTTTTAGATGCAAAAGTTGATGAAACAATCACATTTGATAAAGTTGTTATGGTCGTAGACGGCGATGCTTCAAAAATCGGACAACCTTATGTTGACGGTGTTGTAGTAACGGCAAAAGTTCTTAAACATGACAAAGATAAAAAAATCATTGTTTACAAACAAAGACGTAAAAAAGGTTACAGAAAAAAACAGGGTCACAGACAAAACTTCACAAGAATTTTGATTGAAGATATCACAGGCTCTAAACCAAAAACTAAAAAAGCAGCAGTAGAAGTGGCTAAATCAACAGCAGTAGTTGAAGAATCAACAAAAGCTGTAGTTGCAACTTCTGAACCAAAAGCTCCAAAGGCCGCAGCTAAAAAAGCAGCAGCCCCAAAAGCTACTGAAACAGCAGCTAAAAAACCTGCCGTAAAAAAAGCTTCAACAGCTAAAAAACCGGCAACTAAAAAAACTGAAGAATAAAATTTAGGAGAATAAACCAATGGCACATAAGAAGGGTGTAGGTTCAACCAAAAATGGACGTGACAGTAGATCGCAAAGACTCGGCGTAAAAAAGTACGGCGGAGAATTTGTAAAAGCCGGTAACATTATTATGCGTCAGCGCGGAACAAAAATTCACCCTGGTACCAATGTCGGTATCGGCGGGGATGATACTTTGTTCGCTTTGATTGACGGTTATGTCAAGTTCGAACCATTCCAAAGAATTAAAAAACAAGTCAGCGTTTATGCAGGCTAATTGATTTTTTGAGGCCACAAGCTTCATTTGACCAAATATAATTCTGAAAAATTTTAAAACCACTCCTATGATTAGTTGAAGGAGTGGTTTTAATTATATGATATAATTGTTTCACGGAAGTGAGAGGAACAGAATTGTCGTTCGAAGATATTTATGATCATGATCAAATAAATCAATGGCTCTTGGATTATAAGCAGGCAAAAAATCCAAAGGCAAAAGAACAGTTGCGAAATTTTATCGTGGTTGCTTGTATGGATTTTGTCAAAAAAATTGCTCACGGCCTTGCCCGTCGTAGCACTGACCCTATTGAGGATCTTATTCAGGTCGGGAGTGTCGGCCTTTTAAAGGCTATTGATAACTATGACCCAAGCCATGGCACAAGTTTCAAGACATATTCAACGTATCTTATTACTGGTGAAATAAGACATTATCTTCGTGACAAAATAGCAATGATTCGTGCTCCGCGGGAGCTTCAAGAGCTTTCTTACCGTGTAAATATGCTTGTGCAAAGACTTACTCTTAACCTCGGAAGATCACCATCGGATCTTGAAATTGCCAATGAGTTGGCAGTGCCTATCAAGCGTATTGATGAGGTCAACGAGATAGATCGCCGCAAAAATATCATATCACTTGACAATATTACAAATGAAAGTGTTGATAATGATCAGCCGCTTGTTGACAAGCTTATTGATGATAATTATCAAGACCAAATTAACCGTCAAGAGATGAAAATCCTTCTCGCAGAAGCAATAGGGATTCTTGATAGTGAATTGCGAAATATTATCGAAATGAGCTTTTTTCAAGATATGTCCCAACAGCAAATCGCAGACGAGTTGGGTGTTTCTCAAATGCAAATAAGCCGCAAAATCAAAAAAGCTTTAAGCAAACTTTATGATGTGATTAAAAATAAAGAAGAAATTTTTTAATCACAGTTTACAAAAATTGCCTAAATATTTGACAAAAACTTAGCTACAGTTGTAGCATAAGTAGATGTTAGTTTTATAGTTTTCACAAAAAGAGGGCAGAAATTTGAAAGTAATGGCAGCAACGGCACCTGTTGCGTTTAAGGGTGCTTTTCATGTTGAGGGTTCATCAGATGAATTGGATGAAATTTGTTGGTATATGCAAAAAATCAAGAAAACACCTGATAGTGACTTTGATTTTGTAGATATAAGAGTGGGGCATCAGGATAAAAATGCTTCAACTCAACTTCTTGACCATTTTGACAAATCTGTACTTGAGGATCCAAATTTGGCCAAAAAGTTTTCAGACAGACTTGTTGATGCGCTTTCTTTTGACAAAACACACACTTTTGATGCAAAAGGGCATTTGGATTTGTTTTTGACCAATCAGGACAAAAAAATAGCTGAAACCAAAGCTGTTAATATGGTTGAGGATTCAGTTGATGACTTTGGTTTTAGAATTATGAACGTTGTTGATCGCGGCAAGATGCTTTTGGATAATCTTTCTCAAATGAGAAACAGTTTTTCTAAAGGGAAACCTGTTTTGAATATCAAACCTTCTGTTTTGAAAGAGAGATTGGATCATTTGGACTTGAAAGCGGTCCCTGTTTTGGAGGCTAAAACTGTCTTGCAAGGCCTTAAGCAAGGTTCTTTTGATCTTGT
>JAQUTS010000084.1 GCA_028694275.1 Candidatus Gastranaerophilales bacterium | reverse complement strand
CAAAAAGACCAATGCCAAAGCAAAACTGACTGCCTAATTGACTCTATCAGCCTATACAAATCAGTCGGAGGGGCAAATATTATAGATTTTAGTAATAAAAACCTATAGTCTGAAATTACTTACCCGCAACTACCTGAGCTTGGTATAGTTTTTCTCTTTGCTTTTTGAAATTTGAATTTGCAAGGTACTCATCATATTTTGAATAAGCACTCAAGTATCCGTTTGGTCCGATTTCTACAATTCTGTCTGCAACCGTTTGCATAAATTGATAATCTTGAGATGTAAAAAGTATAGTCCCCGGAAAATCAATCAAAGAATTGTTCAACGCTGTAATGGATTCTAAGTCAAGGTGGTTGGTAGGCTCATCAAAAACCAAAACATTGCTCTCGGCCATCATCATTTTGCCAAGCATACAACGAACCTTTTCTCCACCTGAGAGAACATTTGCACCTTTTTCAGATTCTTCACCGGTAAACAGCATCCTGCCCAAAATTCCTCTTAAATAATTGATATTTTGATCGGGCGAATACGGACGCAACCAGTCAATGAGGCTTACATCGGTGTCAAAGTATTTGTTGTTGTCTTTTGGGAAATATGTATGCGTTGATGTCACGCCCCACTGAAACACCCCTGAATCAGGTTCTAAAGAACCTGTAATTATGTCAAATAAAGTTGTAAGAATCAAAGGATTTTTGCTTATAAAGCCGACTTTTTCTCCTCTTGAAATATCCAAGCTGAAGTTTTTGAGCAAAGCCCCTTCATCGTTTGATTTACACAAACTATCTATATGCAGCATATCTTTACCGGGCATTTTTACAAAATTAAACCTAATACGAGGATACTGCCTGGATGATGGTTTTATGTCTTCTAAAGATAATTTATCCAACATGTTTTTTCTTGATGTTGCCTGCTTAGCTTTTGAAGCATTTGCGCTAAATCTTGCAATAAAGGCTTTAAGCTCTTCCATTTTTTCTTCGGTCTTACGATTATTGTCTTGTTTTTGTTTTTGCACCAGTTGACTGGCTTCTAGCCAAAAAGAATAGTTTCCTGTATAAATTTGAATATTTTGATAATCTATATCCGCAATATGAGTACAAACATTATCAAGAAACTTCCTATCGTGAGAAACAACAATAACCGTGTTTTCAAAGTTAATCAAAAACTCTTCAAGCCAGCCGACGGTCTCTGTATCAAGGTGGTTTGTAGGTTCATCCAAAAGCAAAATATCAGGATTTCCAAACAATGCCTGAGCCAAAAGAACCCGAACCTTTTCACTACCCGGGAGCTCACTCATCAAAGAATAATGTAAATCATTTGGTATACCAAGATCTATCAACAAAGATGCGGCTTGAGATTCTGCCTCCCATCCGTTTAAATCAGCAAATTCTGTCTCCAAATCAGCAACGCGCATACCGTCTTTTTCATCAAAATCAGGCTTTTCATAAAGAGCATCCTTCTCTTGAATAATTTCATAAAGTTTCTTATGTCCCATTATTACGGTATCAATTACTCTAAATTCATCAAACTCAAAGTGGTTTTGCTTCAAAACGGCAATTCTTAAACCTCTTGGTATACTAACATCACCCGATGTAGGATCCAGTTCTCCTGCAAATATCTTCAAAATGGTACTTTTGCCCGAACCATTGGCTCCAATAAGCCCATAACAATTCCCCGGGGAAAATTTCAAAGTTACGTTCTCAAACAGAGTGCGCGCTCCGAAACGAACGGTCAATTTATTTGTATTTATCATTATCTTTTCCTTGTCTTCTCATGATCAGTTTTCATAATTAAAAAGCTACAGTGACTAATATCATATAACGAAAACCACGAAAAATCAGCCGAATTTTCAAACAGCATAATATATCGTATACTATTTTTGCAACAAATCAATTTTTGCATGCAAAAAAGAAATTATTTGGATTTCAGATTATGCAAAAATTCCAAATAAATACCGTTTGTCCAGCCAAAACCATCTTGCTCGGGGTAACAAGTTTTTGCGTTTTCATCTTTTGAAACCACGTTATATTTTTCAAAAAACTTACCCTCTTTTTTAAACATATCAGTATTAAGATCCAACCATTTTTTCATTATCCTGTTGGAATCATCTTCAAAACCGTAATTTTCAAAACCCTTAGCAGTTATATATTGCAAAGGAGCCCAACCGTTAGGACTATCCCATTGATATTCATTTGCTTCTTTTTTTATAAAGGCATTTTCATCAAGAACAGCGTCTTCTTTTAGCAAAATAACTCCATGCGGCTTTTCAAAATTTTCTACAGTGAAGTTTTTGATATTGCTTGCTATTTTGAGCTCTTTAGGATTATCCTTGGACAACAAACCAACAAACAAAGGAAAATTCATCATCAAATTATCAGTATTGGTGAAGTTTTTTTTCTTGAAATTATAATCCTTAAAAACACCTGTTTTTTCATCATATAAATACTTAAACATATTTTCTTTGCGAGTCTGGGCCCTTTTTTGCCAAAGTTTTGACTCATTTGGCTTGCCCAATTCCATTGCCCAATCACCGAGCAATGTTTCGTATTTATATAGCAGACTGTTTAATTCAATAGGTATAACATTCAATGGGCCATCAGAATATTTTTTCGAAAAATCTAAACCTGATTCACAAATAGCTCTTTCATTTTGATAAAATTTCTTGGGCACATGTTTCATGTTTTTATTATCATCACCAAAAGATTCTATTCTTTTTGTATCTTTGGAATCAAAAAACCTATTCAACCCGACTTCGCTGACATAATGCTCATCAGGCTTCATCCAAAAATCATATTCTTTTTTTACGCCGTTATAGTATTTGCCAAGCCATTCTTTTGATTTACCGTCCTTTAGCTCATCAACCATCAGGCCAAAAACAGGCGGCTGTGATCTGCTCAAGTAATAAGTTCTATTTCCATTCGGAATAAAACCGTACTTATCAACAAGATGCAGAAAATTTTCTGTCATATCTTCAGAAACAGAAGATCTTTTAGAGCGATTCAAACCTAATGTTGTAAAATAGCTGTCCCAATAGTAGATTTCGCGGAATCTGCCACCCGGTACGACAAAAGGTTTTGGCAAAGGAATAAGCGAACTATCTGTAGTTTCAGGAGTTCTGCGATACAAATTCCCCCAATTGTCGTCAATATATTTAGCAGCCTCAGTATAATCTTGAGCCCTGTCTTTCAACAAAGTACTTTTTGAAATTTCGCTCTTTAATACCCCATAATCTATATTTGCCTTAGGGAGTTCGACTTTGATTAATTCATCATTAGGAGGATTGAAATGATTATCCAAATAACTGCCAATCCGCTTGGCAAGACTTTTTCTAGAACTAGAAAGTTTTATTTTTGCCACTTCGTAATAATAACTTAATTTGCTTTTAAAATTATCTTTGGGTATCAAATCAGCATAAAATTTGTTATCAGGATCCAGCCCAAGATTCCTAAGAGCCTTATTGCTTGCAAATAGTTTTTTTAAAACAGGATCATTAAAAACTTTAGAAGATTTTATTGACTGTTCATAGCAAGACCGCTGACTTTTAGGGGTCAAAATATTTATTTTTTGAAGACCAAAAGGAAAAGTTGTTTTCACTTTTTCTTACCCGCACACATTATGAGTAAATGATACAAGTCAAAACACGCTTAAAACTTGCTATTTTTATTTATTAATTCAATAAAAATTTACATTACAAAAAAACAGCTCTTACAAAAAATACTTTGAAAGCAAACAAAAAGCCCCCAAAAACGGAGGCTTTTTTTATAATTAATGAATTAACTAAAACTAAGCTTTAACAGTAGTTTTAGCCTCTTCAATAACTTTTTTAAGAGCTTCTAAAGCATCAGCAGGAAGCTTGTCCAAACCGGCTTTTTCAGTTTCTCTTGATTCAACAAAGTTGATTCTGTCTTTCATACGAGCGACAAACTGCTGTGCATATTCAGTATTTGAGAAAGAAGCGTCAAATCCGTCGATATGCATAATTTCAATATCTGAGAAATTTTCCCATTTTTCGAATTTTGCAGTGCCTTCAACGATAGCTTCAATAATACCCAATGTATGTTTTGGTTGAACTTTCGTGCCCATAAAGTCACCTGTATTCAAGATGTAGCAATCAACTCCATCTTCAATAAGCTGCTTAAATCTTGTGTAGTCCATCTCAAGAGGATACACACGGAATGGGTTAGCGTATGGCTCAACTACCAATGCATTTGGATCAACACCTTTAGCAAGTCTTTCCGCACTTGAGCGCTTAGTTGCCAAAGTAGCACCCATAGCAGATCCCAAAGAAGCTCCTGAGAGTTTCAATACAGGTGGAATTGTCGGGTCTTTCATCAACCAGAAAATACCGTTGATTGGTTCATCAACTCTGTCTACACGGTTTGGTGACCAAAGTTTTGATTTTACCGCACGGCCGTTTCCGTTTCTCATATCTTCTGTGATTGAGTAAACTTTACCATCAGCCATTGCGATAGCACCGTTGTTTTGTTGAGTCAAAATAAATTTATTATCTTCACATCCCATCGGATAATCCTGAGTTTTGTCAAAATAGGCAGGTTCTAATGCGATAGTATATTTGTCATGAACATTGATAATGAATGCATCATCATGAAGAACGGTAATATCGTATTTGTCATTGTGTCTTGCGTGCGTGATAGTTGATTTGCCTGAACCTGACAAACCGAATACAGCCGCTTGATATGATTTACCGTCAAGGTTGTATCTTTTCATACCGCCATGGCATGATGCGTAGCCATTACGTGCTGCAGCACCCCAAGCAAGTGTCAAAGTACCTTTTTTGTGTTCTCCGAAATATCTCATACCCAAAATAGCCGCACAGTTATGTTTTGGATCAAAGAAAGTCAATCCGTATGGGAAATCAGGGTGAGTCCAATCAGGATCAGAGAATACATAAATATCTCCTTCATTGATTTCTCTTGAATCAGCATACATTTGAGCGTATGCTTCATTGATGTATTGGAAGTTTAACATCCAAGAATACATTACATTTTCAAAGCCTGCAGGAATCAACAAATGAGCTTTTATCATAAAGTCATTTTCCAATCCTACAACAGTTTCTGTTTTGTACATCAACTTATCGCGTGTACCATATACAGCTTCACGAATAATAGGCAACAAATACGGCATATCGCATCCGGGTTCGCCGACGATTTTTCTTGCAGCGGCACAACGGCCAACTACTGTACCGTCATTGAACAATAACTGATTGGCACCTTGAGGCAAACCCAATTTTTCAGGTTCAAAAACAGGCATACCCGTAAGTTCGATTGTACCAAGGCTTTCTTTTGCCAATTTGTAAGCTTCAGATACAGTTTTAATTTGTTCGACATTATTGCCGAAAAATGGTGCTGTCAAAGTAGCTCGAGCCGGCGACATAATCGCTTTCAACTCTTCCGAGTTTGTAAAAAATTCTTTTGTACTCATTGATTTCTCCTTTTTGATTTATATTAATCTAATTATAATTAAATATTTTTACAGTAGGGCCAAAAGCACCCCTGCGGCTACAGCTGAGCCAATTACCCCTGATACATTAGGCCCCATCGCGTGCATCAAAAGATAGTTTTGAGAATTATACTCTAAACCGACCTTATTGGAAACCCTTGCGGCCATGGGAACAGCAGAAACTCCCGCTGAACCGATAAGAGGGTTGATTTTGTTTTTAGAAAACAAATTCATTATCTTCGCCATAATTACCCCTGCAGCTGTGGCAACAGCAAAAGCGATAATACCAAGCAACATAATAAACAATGTTTGCGTTGTCAAAAACTGATCTGCGGACAACTTTGACCCGACAGACAATCCCAAAAAAATAGTAACGATATTAATCAAGGCATTTTGCATAGTTTCAGAAAGCCTCTCAACAACGCCGCATTCTTTACACAAATTACCAAACGTCAACGCACCCAACAAAGGACAAGCTGAAGGCAATAAAATAATACACAAAAACAAAACAACCAAAGGAAATAATATTTTTTCCCTTTTAGAAACATCTCTTAGTTGTGTCATTTCGATTTTGCGCTCTTCATCAGTTGTCAAAAGTTTCATAATAGGCGGCTGAATAACAGGCACCAAAGCCATATAAGAATATGCAGCTACAGCAATTGCACCCAAAAGTTCGGGAGCGAGTTTTGTTGTAACAAAAATTGATGTAGGACCATCAGCCCCACCGATAATACCGATAGCACCTGCTTGCTCAGGGGTAAACCCAAAAACGCATAATGCCAAAAGTAATGCACCAAAAATACCAAACTGAGCAGCACCGCCAAGCAAGGCAGTCTTTGGATTTGCAATAAGAGGACCAAAATCCGTCATTGCACCCACACCCATAAATATCATCAAAGGGAATAACCCTTGGTGGATACCTGCTTCGTAGATAATATTCAAAAACCCACCCGGTTCTGCAATCCCTGCAACAGGGATATTAGAGAGCAATCCGCCAAAAGCAATAGGAACCAAAAGTAAAGGTTCAAATTGTTTTTTGATGCCGAGCCACAAAAAGCCCAAGCAAATCAAAAGCATAATCGGGTTTCCGAATTGATGTAAAAATTGTTCTGTCGTATTTGTTATTGTAGGATCAGCAGGAGCGACAATATTATAAAGACCTGTTGATTCCCATAATTTGATTAATCCTTCAGTTAATTGCATATTGCCTCCCTATCCTAAAGTCACTAAAACTTGGCCTGTAGAAACTTTATCGCCTTGGGCAACTTCCACAGATTGAACAGTACCTGATGAAGGTGATTTGATTTCTGTTTCCATTTTCATAGCTTCAATAACCAAAAGTACATCACCTTCTTCAACCGAATCGCCCACGCCCACGCAAGTTCTGATTACATTACCGGGCAAAGCTGCCTTAATAGGTGTCCCCTCAGCAGATGATGAGGCAGAAACTTCTTCAATACCGTCAATTACCGAAATATCATATGTTTTGCCGTTAACTACAGCTTTGTTATTTTCAATCTTAACTGCAAATTTGGAGCCACCAACCGTAACAGTATAACCATCAGCACTTGGTGCAGAAGCTTCTTTTTTGGCTTCATTTTTTCTCACCCCGACAGTAGCTTTGCCTTGTAAGAACATAATTCCTTTTTCTTTACAAGCAGCCGCGATGAAAATATTTTCTTCCGTTTGCTCAAGATTCGCATCAGCGAGCATTTTCTTGGCAGATTCAATACCTTTGGAAGAATCTTTATCATTCAAATCAACAACAAGTTCTGTAGTAGGCTCAAGTCCAAGCTGCTCGGAAGCAAGCTTAACAATAGCACTATCTGGCTCACAAGGAGTTTTGCCAAAGTAACCCAAAACCATTTTGCCATAACCGTCTGCTATTTTTTGCCATTTGCCAAACAAAACATTATTGAACGCCTGTTGGAAATAAAACTGCGAGACAGGAGTAACAGAAG
>JAQUTS010000083.1 GCA_028694275.1 Candidatus Gastranaerophilales bacterium | reverse complement strand
CCTGAAAACAAAGGCAAACTTATTGTTGTAATCATCCCCGATGATGCACTGAAATACATTTCGACAAAACTATTTGAAAAGGAATAAAAATGCTTCTCAAAAGAGCCTTTACACAAATAAAAGAAGACATTAAAACAATATACGAAAAAGACCCTGCTGCAAATAATATTGCAGAAGTAATTTTATGCTATCCAGGGCTTCATGCACTTATTTCGCATAGAATAGCTCACAAATTGGCATATTGGAATGTTCCTTTCTTGCCAAGATTTATCTCTCATATTTCAAGATTTTTGACAGGTATAGAAATACACCCAAAAGCCACAATAGGCAGAAGGTTTTTTATAGACCACGGTATGGGCGTAGTCATCGGAGAAACTACCATAATCGGCAATGATGTACTAATTTACCAAGGAGCAACACTTGGCGGAACAGGAAAAGAAACGGGCAAAAGGCACCCCACAATAGCTAACAACGTAGTTATAGGCGCAGGGGCAAAAGTACTTGGAAATATATTAATCGGCGAAAACTCACAAATAGGTGCAGGATCTGTCGTTGTTGATGATGTCCCGACAAATTCTACCGTAGTGGGTATACCCGGTAGAGTAATCTTAAGAAAACGCCAAATTAACGGCCAACTTCAGCATAACAGAATACCCGATCCGGTATCTTGTGAAATAAAGCGCATGACCTACGAGATTAAAGAGCTTCAGGAAATTATAAAAGAAAAAATCACCAAATAAAGCAATTTACCACCCCTCAATTGGCCATAAACAAAGTAATAATAATTGAATTAAAATTTAGTATACTTGACTAATTAAAATAAAATTCAAATATTGCACAATATTAATATCAAAAATAAAATTATTATCAGATTTTGGAGGTATTGATATGAAAAAAGTTTTGATTCTGATGAGCGCATTTGCTATGGCTTTGGTAATTACACTATCAAGCTATGCAGCATGTCCTTGTCAAACACCTGCAACATGTCCTTGCACAAAACCTGCACCTTGTTGCGAAACACCTGCACCATGTTGTGACAAACCTGCGCCTTGCTGTGAGACACCGGCACCTTGTTGTGAAAAACCAGCCTGTCCTTGTGAGAGCAAGCCTTGTTGCAAACAAAAATGTCAAGGTTGCAATGTAGGTGTGATTAATCTTGATAAAGCCTGCGGAAGAACATCTTTTGAAGTAATTAAAAAATCTTGCAAACTAAGCAAATTTGAAGGCATTATCAAAAAAGCAGGAATGGAAGAATATTATGAATGCGGTAACTACATAGCATTTGTTCCAACAAACTGCGCACTAAAAGATACAAACCTAAAATGCCCTGAAGCAGCAAAAAAATTCGTACTCAAGCACCTTGCTGATGCAAAGTGCTATCCTGAAGATCTTTGCAAATACACAACCATCAAAAATCTTTGTGGCGAAGAATTTTGCATTACACAAAACGGAAATCTTCTAAGCGTAGGCAAATCAACTGTTGTTGTTGATAATGTAAAAACTAAAAACGGAAGAATATATGTGTTAGACAAAAAACTACACTAATTCAATACTCAATTCCGCAAAAAAGCCCTCATTTTATGTGAGGGCTTTTTGTCTTATTTTAGATTTTAGTGAGCTTTGATAATCCCACGCTTACTTGTTTTTACGAAATCAACAAGGTGCATGATATGCTCATTAGTACAATCAAGCTCAGCTTCGATTTTTTCAATTGCCTGAGTAGTATTAAGATTTGAATAAAATAACAATTTGTATGCTTCTTTTATCAAATTTCTATCCTCTTGAGAAAAACCGCGTCTTTTCATCCCGACAGTATTCATACCTGCAATTACAGCAGGTGCGCTCTCAGATTTTGCAAATGGCGGAACATCTTGTCTTGTTCCGGAAAAACCGCTCATAATAGCCATCTTACCGACCTTGCAATTTTGGTGAACAACCAAAATGCCACCTAAAAAAGCACCGTATTCAACAAGGACATGTCCCGCCAAAGTGACGCCATTAGCCAAAATAACACTATCCTCAAGAACAGTATTATGACCCACATGAGAGTTAATCATCAAAAGGCAATTGTCCCCGACGATTGTATTTCCCTCATGAGCCGCTCTATTGACAGTAACGTATTCTCTGATTTGGCAATTTTTACCAATAATAACACCTGTCTTTTCGCCTTTATAGCTAAGGTCTTGCGGTTCTGAACCGATTACAGCCCCCGCTGAAATGATGGTATTTTCACCAATTTTAGCGAATTCCACACTTACGTTATTTCTCAAAACCACGCCATCACCGAGAGTAACACCCTCTCCGATGACAGAAAAAGCACCTATTTCAACATCTTTTCCGATTTGAGCGGAAGGATGAACTATCGCACTACTATGAATTTTGCTCATAATAAACCTCTTCTATTGCATTGCGCACATTAACTCGGCCTCAGTAACAAGTTTTCCGTCAACAGAAGCTGTACACTTACATTTGGCGATGGGGCCCTTTTGCTTAACTATTTCTGCTGTCATTTCCAGTTTATCACCGGGCATAACAACCTTTTTGAATCTTGCACTATCTATACCAGCGAATAAAGCCAATTTATTTTCATATCCCGGTACGCTTTTAAGAATTATGATACTCAATTGAGCCATAGCTTCAATCTGCAAAACACCTGGCATAACAGGGTTTTCGGGAAAATGCCCTGTAAATTGAGGCTCATTCACTGACACATTTTTATAACCTTCGACCCTTTTACCGGGGATGCATTTTGTCACTTTATCCACTAACAAAAACGGAAACCTATGCGGCAAAAGTTTCATAATTTCTTGGATGTCGTATGTCACAAAAGTCTCTTCACTCATCAAATATCTCCTTATAAACTCAATTCACGTTTCAAAATTTTAGCCATCTCTATATGAGAAGCATGTCCTGCTTTTTTGGCAATAATATTAGCTTTCAAATCACTGATATTTATGCCTGCAAGCTTAAAATCACCTAACAAATCCAATATCTTATGTTTTAAGGGCTCAAAATCAGATCTCAAAGCATTGGTATAACCATCATCAGTAAGCCCGAGGGTATTTTCTAGGCTTGCACCTTTAGCAAGACCCATCTGCTGAAACTTTTCCAAGTCTTTCAAATAACCAAATGTCCTTGCCTCAGAAATCTCTGCAATATCAGACAAATCTGATTGAACCCATCTTTGTTTAAGATCAGGATGATTAAAATCAATCAGATAAGTAACATTAAGCTTATCAGAAGGAAGAATACTTATAACAGTTTCTTCACTTTGATAAAACAAAGATTTTTCAATTTTGACAGAAGTAACACTGCGCGCAAAACCTGCAGCATTAAAAAGCTCAAGCCATTTTTTTGCACTTCCGTCAAGTATAGGCATCTCCAAACCTGATAAACACACATCAAGAGAATCTATCCCGCATATAGAACAAGCCGCCATAAAATGCTCCACTAAACGCACTTGTCCGTACTGATTAGCCAAAACAACGCAGTTTTGAGTAGAAACGACATTTTCAACAACTGCCTCGATGGGTTCTTTAGCATTTGGGGTAAAAAATCTTATACCTTTTTTGTCAGAAGGAAAAATTTGAACATCGCATTTTTCGCCCCCCATAAGGCCCACACCTGATATTTTGATTTCTTTTTGGATTGATCCCATTACTCTTGAGACTCCACAAACTGATCAAGAAGCGGTTTGTATTTTTTGAATTCTTTTATCAAAAACTCAGCATCTTTCAGTGTTTTCATCTGTTTGATATATTCTTTTCTCGGCATAGCAGGCGAACCAAATACTATGCTCTTAGCCGGAATACTTTTGCTCACGCCTGATTGAGCCATAACAATCGAATCAGCTCCAATATTGACATGATCAGCCATACCGACTTGTCCTGCCAAAACAACCCTATCACCGATATTACAGCTTCCTGCAACACCAACTTGCGATATAATCATGCAATTTTCGCCGACCTTACAGTTGTGCGCAATCATAACCAAATTATCTATTTTGGTACCTTTTCCGATAATTGTATTTTCTACGGTACCTCTATCAATTGTTGCATTTGCACCGATTTCCACATCATCTTTAATCTCAACAGATCCAATTGATGGAATTTTATAAATTTTCTGAGTAGAAAAATCACCATCAGTAGAACCTTGTTCTTTTGCGGCTTCGACAGTACTTTGGGTTTCGGTAACAAAGCTAAACCCATCTGCGCCGACGCTGGCTCCTTGATTAATAATGACGTTATTTCCGATTTTAACCGCATCACCTATATTAACCCCCGGGTGAAAAAGACAATTGCAGCCGATTTGGGCTCCTTGTCCCACATACACATTGGCAACCAATTTTGTACCTTTAGCAATTTTAACATTTCGGCAAACAACAACATTAGGCCCGATAGAAACCCCTTCTTCAATCACTGCCGTAGGATCTACAACCGCACTTGCGTGAATACCATGATGCGTTTGAGGAGGAGTATAAAAAAGATGCAACAACTTCATCATAGCCAAACGAGGTCTTTCAACTTCGATTGTAGTAATATGCTCCAAGCCGGCTCCAAAAGGAACCAAAGCAGCTTTAGCATCACTCATTTGAAGATTGTGAATTTCTTCTTCCGACAAAGCCAAAGCAAGAGTAGAATCATCCGCCAACAAAGGAGGTGAAAGCTTTTCTATTTTGATATCTTCAACTTTATTTAATATGCCGCCAATAATTGCATTTATTTCATCAAGCGAATAACTCTTTGTCATATTTTTATCCTTCCCCCTAAAAAATCTATTTATATTCTACTCAAAAAGCCCATTATGAGCAAAAATTTAACACAGCTTCATCTTTTCAATGGTAGAAGTTGTTGATTTGCCTTCTACAAAATTAATAAAAACAAGTTTCCCGCCATTTTCGGTGATAACCTTAGTTTCGGGTAAATTATCAGGATTGTAGTCACCACCTTTAGTGTGGACATCAGGTTTGATTATTTCAATAAGATTACATGGTGTATCCTCATCAAAAATAACTACATAATCTACACATCCCAACGCGGCCAAGACTTCTGCTCTGTCAGCTTCATTATTAACAGGTCTGTTTTCGCCCTTGAGCCTCTTTACAGAAGAATCTGAATTTAGGCATACTATCAAAACGTCCCCTTGTTTTTTTGACTCTTGAAGATACCTGACATGTCCCACATGCAAAATATCAAAGCAACCGTTTGTGCTGACGATTTTTTTGTTCGAAGCCTTTTCTGTCAAAACTGCGTCATTGAGATTTTTTCTGTCTATTACTTGTCCCATTTTATTTTTTCAACCCCTTTAAATCAGACTGCGTGAAGTTTTTAGCAACTTCTTTAAGTTGTTTTTCAATAACTTTTGGATCGTACTGAGAATCTTTGTATTTGATAGTGGCTTTTGCCAACTTGCTGTTAATATAAGCCTGAAACGCTTTATTTTTTTTGTCTTGAGTCAATTTAGCTTTGATCTCAGCCTTGACTTCATCAAAAGGCACTATACCGGCTTCTTTGCGGTCAGTAACTTTTATAATATGAAACCCGTAATCGGTCTGAACAACTTTGTCATAAATATTACTTGGCTTAGTATTAAAAGCAGCATCAGCGAAGGATTTTGTCATTTCATCATAAGAGAAGAAATTCAAATCGCCGCCTTTTTTAGAAGTTTGAGTATCTTCTGAATACTGCGCAGCAAGTTTGTCAAATCCCTCAGGATTTGCCAATGCCAACTTCAAAACGGACTCGGCTTTTGCTTTAATCTGATTCATTTTATCAGTAGCCTGACGTGATGCCTCAAGATTAGACATATTGCGGTGTTTGTTTTTGATTTCTTTCAAAATATCATCACGATTTGCCATAATCAAAATATGAGAAGCACGAACCGTTTTAGGCTGATTGAACAAAGCTTCTTTATTTTTTTGATAAAATCCTTTTGCCTCACCATCAGACGTTTTAGAGAAAGGTGCGATTTTATCTATGAGTTTATTCACTTCAATTTCTTCTTTAAGAGTCTTTTTAAAGTCATTTTCATTTATTCCGTAAACATTTTTGATAAATTTATCAAATTGCTCTTGACCGCCCAATTGTGCGTAAGCATCATTTAAAGATTTGCCAATCTCATCAGCAGAAACCTTGATACGATGAGCTTTTACTTCTTCTTTTATCAATTGTTTAATCACAAGTTCTGATACAACATTGTGCTTGATTATCAGATACAAACCCTGATTTTTCTCAGGATCAACTTGAGAAGTATTCTGAAGTTTGAACAAATCATCATAGTCTTTTTTCGTCACAGGATGACCATTCACCGTAATAAGAGCTTCATCCGTCTTGAAAAGAGAACACCCCGTGCACATTACTGCAACCATAAGTATTAAAACTGATAAAAACTTCTTCATTATAAAAACTCCTTAATCTTCTCATCTGTTTCATTAGAGAACGAATTTTGTAACTTTCCTATATGATAAAATAAACTTTCCAATATGTTAAATACTTCCTCCGGTGAAAGATAAGTATTATTAAGTATTATGTAAGATTTTGCATCCAAAACTGTAGCAGGAGCCTTATTCCACTTGAGTTTTGAGATAATTTCCTTTGGTAAAGTTTTGGTTATAAATCCCCACTCAGGCTGAGAATAAGGTGTACTTATCCGAATACCCAAAGGTGTTTGACGTATTGCGCTAATACCCACATCTGTAGCCAAAAGTCGAATTTTGATAATACGAATCAAATTCTTGGCCCCATCAGGAAGCTTACCGAACCTATCCTCCCATTCCTGAGTAATAAGTTCAAGTTCGCGCAAACTCTTCACATCCGCTAGTCGTTTATACTCGATGATTTTTTGCTCTTTATCACCCACCCACTCATCATCAATAATGGCAGTGATATTTATGTCAACCGTTGTCGGAGTTTTTCGAACTGTTTTTTCACCTTGAGCTTCTTTTACAGCTTCATCAAGAAGCTGGCAATAAGTATCGAACCCTACAGTAATCATATGCCCATGCTGCTTATGCCCCAATATATGCCCGATGCCGCGTATTTCAAGATCACGCATGGCAATTTGATAACCGCTGCCCAGAGTGGTAAAATCTTTAATCGCCAAAAGCCTATTTCTGGCTTCATCAGTAAGAACCTTGCCCTCACGATAAAAACAATACGCATAAGCCTGTCTTTCGCTTCGACCGACGCGCCCTCTAATCTGATACAGCTGCGCCAAACCAAATTTGTCCGCATCATAGACAATAATAGTATTGGCATTTGGGATATCAAGACCCGACTCAATAATAGTCGTACAAAGAAGAATATCTACTTCATGATTTGAAAAAGCATAAATAGACTCTTCAAGTTCTTTTTCATTCATCTGCCCATGAGCGACTTCTATTCTGGCATTTGGAAGGTGTTTTTGGAGCTCGGTTTTGAATTCATAAATACTTTGAACCCTGTTATACAAGAAATAAACCTGCCCTTCACGCTCAAGTTCGTGATTGATTGCAGATTTGATGAAATTGATATTATATTCACCCACATAA
>JAQUTS010000082.1 GCA_028694275.1 Candidatus Gastranaerophilales bacterium | reverse complement strand
GTCAGGTCCCTTGCTTTTGCAAGACCGACAGCAAGACTAACAGAAGTTGATGTATGACCGATAGTGAAAAAATCATGCTCACTTTCATTTGGATTTGAATACCCTGCAACAGTATGAAATTTTTCAGGATTAGTGTAACCCTCTTTTCTTCCTGTCAGAATTTTGTGCGGATAGCATTGATGCGACACGTCAAAAACAAATTTATCAATTGGAGAATCAAAAACATAATGCATAGCAATTGTTGCTTCAACTATGCCCAAATCCGGCCCCAAGTGCCCTCCGATATTATTGACTCTGTTCATAATAGCTTCTCTTATTTCTGTTGAAAGTTCGTTCATTTCTGAGATTGAAAGCTCTTTCACATCTTTTGGTTGGTCTATTTTATCTAAAATCTTTGCCACAATTTCTCTCCTTTTGATATTTTTTCATGATTCATAGTAACAATTTACAGCTTGATAGTAACTATCAGTCAAGTAATGTTATTATAGAAATATAAAAATAACTCAAGGAGAAAAATATGTACACAATAAAAGAAGTCGCAGACAAAATGGAAGTTTCAGAACACACCCTCCGTTTTTGGGCAAAGAGCGGATTTTTTCCTTATATCAAAAGAAACGAAAACAATACCAGGCTATTCACAGAAGAAGATCTTGAATGGGTAAAAATAGTCAAATGCCTAAGAAATATAGGAACAGAAAATAAAGCCATCAAAAAATATATTGACCTTTGCACAATAGGAGATTCCACCATAGCTGAGCGATTTGAGATAATAAAAGATACCAAGAAAAAGGCTCTTGAGCGAATGGATGAACTCAAAAAACAGCTTGAGCTTTTGAACTGGAAAGAAAACTACTATAACAGCCTCATCGAAAACAAAAGCATCGACAGATGCAATCCAATAAACAGTGACTGCCAAAAAGTAGCTACTTAAATCAAAATCACATTTAACTAACAACAGCTCCAAATTGCTACATCAATTATAGTGGCGCGGATTTAATTATCTTTCTTGCATCCTGTCAAATACCCGGGTAGACAAAAGTAATTTATTGAGCTTCTACGGAACATCTTCTGATAATGAGAATTTTTCTGCGAAGGTGAAAAAAGACTATATTGAATGTGCCAAAAAACTTAAAGTTAACTTGTTTTGATTTATTTAAAAATAATTATTGACTAAAATAATACTTTAGTCAATAATTATTAATGACTAAAGTTGACAACAAGTCATTAATAGAAAAAGGATGAATTATGCCAAGACCCAAAGAGCGATTAAACAGAAAAGAAGATATTATTAAATCAGCCAAAAAGCTTTTCAGAGAAAACGGTCTGGAGAAAACAACCGTAGATGATATCGCTCAGCATGTTGGTATTAGCAAGGGCAGTATTTATTTGGATTTTAAATCCAAAGAAGATATATTTTTCAGCATTATAGAAGAATATCTCGAAACGCAATTCAAAAAATTTATTACAGCAGGTAAAAATTCCAAACCTCCATATCTTGAAGCATTGAAAGAATTATTAATAAATGATGTTCTTTCTGTATACGATTTGGCGGGAGAAGGATACCAAAACTGCGAAGCCTTAATATACACAAATCCTGAAATAAAAATGAAGCTCAATAATCTGCTTTTAAAATGGGCGGACTATTCTGTTGAATTAATACAAAAAGCAATAGATAACAAAGAAATAAGTGCTGATTTGTCGGCTCAAAAAATAGCCAAACTTATCGAGATAAGTACTATAGGCTTCTATCCTCCGTATAATTGCAACATGTACTATTCAAAAGATATTTTGTGTGACTTAGGCGAAGAGGAATTTAAAGAACAGCTAAAAGATGATGTTTCAACCTATTTAAAGCTGTTTTTCATGGGATTAATGAAAAAATAAAGGAATAAAAAATGAAATATAACAATAAAATCCATAAAATTATTACCATATCAGCAGCAGTTCTTGCTCTGCTTGTAATATTTTTTGTATGGAAGGCGCACAACAAACCTGAAATGCTCGGAACACTGGTGAACGTTGAAACATTAAAATTGGATACTGTCGAAAATACGGATTTTTATCAAGGAAGTTTGATTTCTCGATATTCTGTTTATTTGCAGTCACAAGTAAACGGACAAGTTGCCAGCATAAATGTTAAACCAGGTGATAAAGTATCTAAAGGACAAACACTAATTGTAATAGATCCAAGAAAACAAGAAGCAACTTTGAACTCAAGTAAAGCAGACGCATCTTCGATGAATGCGGCAATAAATCAGGCGCAAAGCAACCTACACACGTACGAAGTTCAAAGAGAGGGATTAGTTTCAAACTATCAAACAAGCAAAAAACAATACGAAAGATATAGTTATTTGTATTCCAAAAACACAGTAAGCCAGCAAGATTTGGAAAAATATACAGATTTGTATAACAAGGCAAAAGCAGATCTTGATGCAAACGGCGCACAAATACAATCACAAAAAGCAGCAATCAAAGTTGCATCAAGCAATTATCAAAAAGCTTCATATGCCATAAAAGAACAGAGCGTTCAACTGTCATATTACAAAATAGTTGCTCCATACTCAGGTACCATCGGCGACATCCCGATAAAAGTAGGAGAATATATTACTCCTCAATCAAAGCTCTTGAACATTACTCAAAACAACCAGCTGGAAATCAATGTAGGGTTACCTGCAGATAAAGTTTTTCAAATACAAAAAGGACTCCCCGTTGAGATACTTGATTATAATGATCAAATCGTCGCAGCTTCTGAAATTTCATTTGTTGCTCCCAATGTAGATACCGACACGCAGACTATATTGGTAAAAGCTGTAATCCAAAACCCAAAAGAAATACTAAAAGCAGATCAATCCGTCAAATTAAAAGTCATCTATAGCAAAGCACAAGGGATTTTGGTTCCCACAGGCGCTGTTACTCATTTAGGCGGACAAGATTTTGCTTTTGTTGTGGATAAAAGCGGAAAACAACCAATAGCAAAACAAAAAACAGTTATCATCGGCGAAATTCAAAACGGCAAATACATCGTGAAAAAAGGTTTGAACTCAGGCGATTGTGTTGTTACATCAGGCATTCAAAAAATATATGACGGGGCTCCCGTTACCATAACTCAAGGAGGCAATATATAGTGTTTATTGACTTTTTTGTAAAAAGACCGCTTTTTGCCTCTGTTTGTTCTTTAATAATTTTTTTGATAGGGCTTATATGCATCCCGACTCTTCCTGTTGCGCAATACCCAAAACTGGCCCCGCCTCAGGTTACTGTTACTTGTAATTACATAGGAGCCAATGCACAAACCGTAGAATCAGCAGTAACCACCCCTCTTGAACAAGCGATAAACGGCGTTCAAGGGATGAAATACATAACATCCACAAGCGGTAATGACGGAACAAGTACTATCAACGTTATTTTCAATTCTGACAGGGATTTAGATGCGGCTCTTTTGGATGTACAAACAAGAGTCAAACAAGTTGAAGCAAGACTCCCGATTGAAATAAAATCAACGGGTATAAATATAGACAAAAACTCTTCTGCGATGGTCTTACTTTACGTTTTAACACCAAAAAACGGCGAGTATGATGTTTCTTTTATAAGCAACTATGCTGACAGATACATTAAAGACTACATAAAAAGAGTAAACGGCGTCGGCAATGTCATGATTTACGGAGAAAGAAAATTTGCCATGAGATTGTGGCTTGACCCATTCAAACTCGCAAGTAAAGGCTTAAGTGCTTCAGATGTGGTAAGTGCTCTATCTGAGCAAAATATACAGGTTTCAGCAGGACAAGTAGGCAGCGCGCCAATAGACAAAAACCAACCGTATCAAATGAGTATCAAAGCCGAAGGACGCCTTCAAAGTGCTGAACAATTTGAAAATATTATATTAAAAACAGGAGAACACGGATTTGTCCGATTAAAAGATGTCGGAAGAGCCGAACTCGGGGCTGAAGATTACTCAGTCATCACGCACTTTAACGGCAAAGAAACCATAGGCATAGGTGTCTTTCAACTGCCAAACGCAAATGCGCTAAGCGTTGCAACCAATGTAAAAAAAGAAATGTCCAAGCTGGAAAAAACATTCCCCCCGGGTCTTGAATCTGAACTGTCAGTTGATGTCAGTACCACTGTCAAAGAATCAATCAAAGAAGTTTTGCTCACCCTACTCGGTGCTATTTTGCTTGTAATTTCGGTTATTTATATATTTTTACAAGATTGGAAAACCACTATTATCCCTGCAATAACAATTCCTGTATCTTTGGTCGGGACTTTTGCTATGCTCAAATTATTCGATTTTTCCATAAATACGTTAACGCTGTTCGGGATAGTTTTGGCAACGGGATTGGTTGTTGATGATGCGATTATCGTTGTCGAAAACATAGAAAGATTTATCAGAGACAAAAAAATGTCACCCCAGCACGCTGCAATTGAGGGGATGAAAGAAATTTTCGGAGCAGTAATTGCAACATCGCTTGTCCTTATTGCCGTTTTTGTACCTGTTTCATTTTTCCCAGGGACTACAGGCCAACTATATAGACAGTTTGCGCTGACAATAGCTTTTGCTATATCAATATCTGCCTTCAATTCTGTAACACTGACCCCTGCTTTATCCGCATTGCTTTTGAAAAGAAAAATCAAACATTTACCTATTTTTGACAAAATAAATAATATAATAAATAAAATCCGAGACACTTACCAAAAATACCTCGAAATAGTTATCGACAGAAAAAAAACCGTTCTTATAGCTTTTGTAGGTCTTTTGATTGCGACACTTATATTGTTCAAAGTTGTACCTCAATCATTTGTCCCCATTGAAGATCAGTCATACTTCCTGACGATGATTCAGGCTCCTGAGGGGACTTCTTTACAAAAAACCCAGAGTATCATTGATAAAGCAGATTCTATGATAAGAAAAGACAAAGACGTAATCGGGTCTTTCACCGTTGCAGGGTACAGTTTTTCAGGAGTTTCTTCCAATAATGCTCTCGTCTTTGTCACCCTAAAACCAATTCATGAAAGGAAAGGCGCAAAACACTCCTGTAATAGTGTTGTAAACAGGCTAAATGCGGAATTTTTTACTATCCCCGATGCAATTGTTGTCGCTTTTGAACCGCCTGCGATAGACGGTATAGGTAATGTCGGGGGTTTCCAGTTCGAAATCAAAGATGAGACAGGCCAAGATATTAATACTTTAAACACAGTCACTCAATCTATCATTGCAGAAGGAGCAACTTCTGATAAATTATCGGGACTGTTCACAACATTTACCGCCAATTCACCTCAACTTGATGTAAAAGTTGACAAATACAAAGCAAAGCAAATGAATTTGTCTTTGCAAGAAATATACAACACCTTACAAATTTTTATGGGATCTTCATACGTTAATGATTTCAATTACCTTAATCGTATTTATAGGGTTTATGTACAAGGCGACCAACAGTTTAGAAATAACCCAAGCAGCCTCAACCAACTATATGTAAGAACTATAGACGGCAAAATGTTGCCTTTGTCTAATGTTATTTCTACTTCAAGATCATATTCGCCTCAGTTAATAAATCACTATAACTTGCTCAGATCTGCCGAAATAACAGGCTCAGCTGGTCCAAACAGCAGCACTGGACAAGCCATAGAACAAATGGAAGCCATCGCAAAAAAAGTTATGCCTCAAAACTTCTCTTTTGAGTGGTCAGGAATAGCAAGAGAACAGCTTGAATCAGGAAACAAATCAATCTTCATATTTATGCTCAGCTTTGTCTTTGTTTTCTTAGTGCTTGTTGCGCAATACGAAAATATATTTGCACCTGTAATAATACTATTAGCAGTACCTTTGGCTATTTTCGGGGCAATACTTGCTCAATTTGCAAGAGGACTTGCAAATGACGTATTCTGCCAAATAGGACTTGTTATGCTTATCGGATTGGCGAGTAAAAATGCCATCTTGATTGTGGAATTTGCCAACCAACTAAAAGAACAAGGAATGAAAACAACACAAGCCGCAATAACAGCTGCTACTATACGCTTTAGACCTATCATTATGACATCGCTTGCATTCATCCTTGGTATATTCCCTCTAGTCATTGCAACAGGTGCAGGTTCTGCGAGCAGGATTTCTATGGGAACTACCGTTTTTGGCGGGATGATTCTTTCAACAATTTTGAACCTGTTTTTAATCCCTGTTTTATACATTTTAATTGCTAATTTTCAAGATAAAATCAAACAAAAATCAAAAGCAAAAATCAAAAACAAATTTCTTAAAAAATCACAAAGGAAAAGCTAATGAACGCAAAAAAAATACTAATAATTGCCATGATTATAAATTTACTGACAGTTAATTTACCCGTATTTTCTTTCGGGCACAAAACTCCTGCTCTTATCGACTACAAAAAAGAGTACATAAACCAAGAATGGTGGGAACGTTTTGATGACCCTGTTTTGACAGGATACATTATGCAAGCTGCAGAAAAAAACCACGATATAAAAATAAATTCTCTAAAGGTATTAGAAGGAAATGAAAAAGTAAAAGAAGCATTTGGTAAACAGCTTCCATCACTCAGTATTGAGCCGACTGCATTCAGAAGAAGATACTCGGGAAACTTACCAATGGGGCCTTATACGTTTCCTTCCTACACTCAAAACAATATAATGATGCCGCTTAATGTCAATTATGAACTTGATATATGGGGTAAAAACAGAACCAATACCAAAATAGTAAAAAAACAGTTTGAAGCTATCAAATATCAAGAAAAGGCTGAATTTATTTCTTTGACATCATCGGTAGCATCTGTGTATTTCAATATATTAAACATTGATAAGCAGATCCAAATACAAAAACAGCTCGTTGATATAAGAAAAGAAATTTTGGATTTGATGACAGAAAACTACAACTACGGCCTTGCAAGTTCAACAGAAATCACTCTTGCCGAAAAATCATACACCGAGGCATTATCTGATTTTGACAATCTGCAAAAAAGCCAAAACACTCTTCTGAACGAGCTCTCTGTATTACTTGGCAGCAGCAGCGATAACTCAATGAGCTTACAGAGAAACTCTTTGGACAAAATTGAACTCTTGGATGATCTGCCAAAAACAATAACAACACAAATTATAGATAAAAGACCCGATATATTAAAAGCCGAAGCTGAATTGCAAGCTGCAGCACTTGATGTAAAACTTGCAAAAAAAGCGTTTTTCCCAAGTATAAATTTGACAGGGGTAGCAGGGTTCAATGCACACAGCATGTCATCGCTTTTTGATTGGCCAAGTTTCATAATAGCAGGCACTGCAGGAATTGTTCAACCTATATTTTCAGGGGGACAAAATAAAGCCAGGCTAAAAATGAGAAAATACAAATATGAACAACTTATTGAAAATTACCAAAAAACTATCCTAACATCCGTACAAGAAATCAATGACAGCCTGGTTTCAATAAAATTTGACACTAACAGAAATAATAATAATCTCAAAAGGATTAAACTTGAAGAGAGCAATCTTCAAAACATAAACTACAAATATGAAGCAGGTGCCATATCATATTTGGACACGCTTCAGCATAAAGAGACTCTATTGGTAACCCAAAAAGACCAATGCCAAAGCAAAACTGACTGCCTAATTGACTCTATCAGCCTATACAAATCAGTCGGAGGGGCAAATATTATAGATTTTGGTAATAAAAACCTATAGTCTGAAATTACTTACCCGCAACTACCTGAGCTTGGTATAGTTTTTCTCTTTGCTTTTTGAAATTTGAATTTGCAAGGTACTCATCATATTTTGAATAAGCACTCAAGTA
>JAQUTS010000081.1 GCA_028694275.1 Candidatus Gastranaerophilales bacterium | reverse complement strand
AAGTTAAAGAAATTACAGATTCTGTCAAATCTGATGCGTATGTTGATGTTGCCAATTACAACACACCTGAGCAAATTGTAATTACAGGCACTCAAGAAGGTATTGATAAAGCTGCAGCTTCATTATCAGAAGCAGGCGCGAAAAGAGTCATTCCTCTTGCTGTTTCAGGGGCATTTCACTCTGAGATGATGAAAGATGCAGGATTGGCTTTTGCAGAGTTTGTTTCAGAGCTCACAATCAATGATGCCAAAACTCCTGTTGTGACAAATGTTGATGCAAAAGAAACAACTTCTGCATCTGATTTTAAGGCAAAAATGCCTGAGCAGATTTATTCATCAGTCTACTGGACGCAGACTGTACAATATCTTGAATCACAAGGTGTTGATACAATTTTTGAAATAGGGCCGGGAAAAGTTCTTGCAGGCCTTATCAAAAAAATCGCACCTTCAATTAAAGTTACTAATATTACAGACCTAAAAAGCATTGATGCTTTTGTAGAGTCATTACAAGAAGCATAAGGGGGCATAAAATGGAAAAGAAAGTTGCACTGGTTACAGGCGCATCTCGCGGTATAGGTAAAGCTTGTGCATTAGAACTTGCTGATGCAGGGTATGATGTCGTTATTAACTATGTGAGCTCAGAAGCTCCTGCTTTGGCTGTTGTTGAAGAAATCAAAGCCAAAGGCGTTAATGCAAAAGCCGTTAAATTTGATGTTTCTGACAAAGATGAAGTAGCTCAAGGTATTGCAGCTATTTTGGAAGAATTCGGAAGAATTGATGTTTTGGTAAATAATGCTGGCATTACCCGTGATAATTTGATTATCAGAATGGATGATGCGGCATGGGAAGCTGTTATAAATACAAACTTAAACAGTGTTTTCTACGTGACAAAACCTGTGGTTAAAGCGATGATGAAACAACGCTCAGGTGCTATTATTAATATGGCAAGTATTTGCGGGGTTTACGGAAACGCAGGCCAAACAAATTATTCATCGGCAAAAGCGGGCGTAATCGGGTTTACAAAGGCTCTTGCAAAAGAAGTTGCTTCTCGCGGAATCACAGTAAATGCTGTGGCACCAGGGTTTATCGCAACAGATATGACGCATGATCTTGATAAAGACAAAATCGCTGAAAATATTCCATTGAAAAGACTTGGCGAAGTCGATGATATAGCAAAAACTGTCAGATTCTTGGCAGAAGACGGTAAATATATTACGTCGCAAGTGATTAGTGTGGATGGCGGTTTGACGATTTAATCGAAATCGTATTAAGATACTTGCCTTTAGCTTGTTTTTAGGATAAAAATAAGTAATAAGCAAAAAATTTAGTTAGAAGTTAATTACGAGGTAAATTAAAATGAGTGATGTATTAGAAAGAGTAAAAAAAGTTGTTGTAGAACAATTGAGCGTTGATGCTGAACAAGTTACAGAAAACGCTTCTTTTACAGCTGATCTAGGTGCTGATTCTTTGGATACAGTTGAATTGGTAATGGCTTTTGAAGAGGAATTCGGTGTCGAAATTCCTGATGAAGAAGCTGAAAAAATTACAACAGTAAAAGATGCCGTAACTTATATCGAAGCTCACAGCTAATTTTACAAAAGATAGCAGTCTTTAAAAAGCAAGCAATAATACCGAAAGCTCTAAGCTTTCGGTAAATTGCGAACTAGACCGAACAATTCTATAAAGGGAAGATTATGAAAAATAATTCAAGAAGGGTCGTTGTTACCGGCATGGGGGCTATATCTCCTTATGGTATCGGAACAGACCTTTTATGGGAAGGATTAAGTACAGGAAAGAACGGTATTAGAACAATATCAACTCTTGAAAATATTGAAAAATATCCGGTACGTATAGCAGGCGAAGTTCCAAATTTTAATCCTGAAGAGTATTTGGACAAAAAAGAAGCTAAACGTATGGATAGATTCTCTCAATATGCAGTTATTGCTGCAGGAGAGGCTTACAAAGACGCAGGTCTTGATGTTGCAGAAATTGACCACGAAAGACTAGGCGTAATCGTAGGCTCTGCAGCAGGCGGTATGACAACAATTGAAAATAATGTTGCTTCTATTTTGGCAAAAGGTCCTGCGAAATGTAGTCCTTTTACAGTTCCTATGATGATAGTTGATATGGCTGCAGGTTTGATTTCTATCAAATATAATGCAAAAGGTGTTAACAAAGCGGTTGTTTCTGCTTGTGCAACAGCTGCACACTCAATCGGGGATGCTTTCCGTGCTATTCAGTACGGCGATGCCGATGTTGTTATCTCTGGTGGATCAGAAGCCGCAGTTGCTCAATTGGGTATGAGCGGTTTTACCAGCGCAAGAACACTTTCAAGCAGAAATGATGATCCTGAACATGCTTCTCGTCCTTTTGATAAAGACAGAGACGGATTTGTTATGGCAGAAGGTGCAGGAATCTTGATTCTTGAAGAACTTGAACATGCTAAAGCACGCGGTGCCAAAATTTATGCAGAAATTGTTGGCTACGGTGCAACAGCTGACGCGAATGATATGGTTGCTCCTTGTTGTGATGGTGATGGCGCAGGCCGTGCAATGGCTGTAGCACTAAAAGATGCACAAATGGAGCCTTCTGAGGTGACATACATCAACGCTCACGGTACAAGCACAGGTCTTGGTGATATTGCTGAGTCTTTGGCAATCGAAAGAGTATTTGGAGAGCATGCCTATAACGGTCTTTTGGTAAGTTCTACTAAAAGTATGATAGGTCACTCTTTGGGTGCATCAGGCGGCTTGGAAGCTATAGCTTCTATTAAAGCCATTGATACAGGGATTGTCCCTCCTACAATTAACTTTGTAGAGAGAGATGAAAAAATTCCTGCTTTGGACTTTGTTCCTAACAAACCAAGAGTATTGGACGAAGTAAAAGTTGCTATGTCAAATTCATTTGGATTTGGTGGGCATAATGCTTCATTAATATTCAAAAAATATGAGGCGTAAGTCTTTACAAGAGATTTTTACGTTGATATAATAAACATACTGAATATTCCTCAGTAGCTCAATGGCAGAGCATTCGGCTGTTAACCGGAGGGTTGTTGGTTCGAGTCCAACCTGGGGAGTATTTTTTATTGCAAAATTTCTCAAGGACTCTCACCCAAGGGTTCTCCCCGTTCGGGGATCCTGATATGTAAGGCTCGCACTGCTCGCCAACATCTCAAGCGAGTCCAACGTTAGGCGGGTATTTTTTATTGTCTTTAATTTTTGTGGTAATTTGATTATATAATTGCTTTAATTATTACTGGAACCGATTTTTTATTTTTGAACCCAAAGTCAGGAAGTATGAGAGTCAGGGTAATTGTATTTATTTTTATAGCCTTAGCATTTTTTTGCGAGAAGATACCTTGCTGTGCCCAAACGGTAGAGCCTAATCCATTGCAAGAAGTCATTATGTTGCCTGCTCAGGAAGAAAAAACAGTTCTTCCTTCATCAACTGAGGGGCTTTTGAGGATTCAGCCCGAGGTTCAGCCACCTTTGGGAGCTCAAGTTGAGCAAAATATCTTCAACAAAAGTTTCAAAAAAACCTTTGCCACAGGTATCGTCAAAGATATTAGTCTCATAACAAGTCATGACAGTATCTATAGCCTTTTATCAGAAAATGGCGGACCTACCCATAATTTGTTCAATAATGCTACTTCTTTATATGGTTTTCAGGGGCATTTTAGGGATGATTCACAGTATTATTTGTCTTTTATGCCTTTTCGCAATATTGAAGGGTATGAAAATGTTGAACATTGGCTTTTTGAATATTATGTGAAAAGGCCTTTGAACGAGCATAACAAAATAACCATAGGGCAGCAAAGAAATGCCTCTGGACTTGAAGGAAGTCATTCTATCTTTGGTCTTGAAACGGGTAGACGGTCTTTATTTGCCAGTAAATGCAGTAATATAACAGCAATAGGTACCAAGATTTCCGGCGATTATGACAAATTTGATTATCAAGCGGGTGTTTTTGATACAGGCAGGTTTTTGAAAAATAACTTTGACAGTGCTCCTGAGTTTTCGGGCATGGTGAATTTTAAACCTATTAAAAACACTCAAAAATACGGCAAAATAAAAGCAGGTACAAGTTACACGGTCGGCAACAGAGACGCCGCATACAGCGTTTGTACAGGCCATATTCTTTATGATTATAAAAAGGCTCATGTGGATTTTGAATACGCCTATGCTGACGGTTACAATGCCAAAGTGAATAAAGGTGATAAGGCAAAGGGCTATTATGCCACTTTTGTGTATGATATAACGCCCAAAATTAAAGCTTTTTACAGGTTTGATACTTTGGACCCCAATACTCGACTTGCAGGGCAAGCTATCAGTGAATACACAACAGGGTTGCATTATTATATTAAAGGAAATAAGGCTAGAGTTACCCTGAGCTATGTTTATGCTGATTATGAGTCAAAGCCTGACAGTAATAGGCTTTTTTCAATGTTTGAACTTATTTTGTAGCTTTGCAAAGAAAAATACCGGCTCTTTTGGCCGGTAAGAAATGAAAATTTTAAATCAAAATAAAATTCTTTAGCCTAAACTCAAATCGAAGTCGTCCGCGATTTGTTTTTTCATATTTTTATCAAGGCTGTCTTGCCACGCTTCAAGAGCTTTTTGCTTGAAGCCGTTGTCGGCATTTTGTAAAACTTTTTGTTTGTCCATACTGCTTAAGGCCATTACTGTCGAATCTGTTGGACCTGCTTCTTGTATGGCGTTTATATCCAGGCTTTTGATGGCTTGAGTGCGCACTTCGTTATTATTTTGCATGGATGATTGAGCATCATATTGCTGAATAATGTTGGAATAAGATTGTATTGCGCTTATTACGAAAGACATTTTTTCTCCTGAATGGGGTATATATTACATATATAAAAACACTATACGATTATTTTTTGCTAAATAGGTTGTTTTTTGTAACCAAATATTAATTTTTATCATAAAGCATTGATATAGAAGGATTGTACAGTAGCTTTTCGGCCTATGAAAAGTTTTTTTGATTGGATTTTGTGGCGTTGTAAAGGGTAGCTATTTTGATTTATATAAATAAAAAGAATGTTTTAAATTTGTAATTACACAATTTAAGAAAGGGTTTTATGATGAAAAAAATATTAGCTATTGCAACTGCGGCTGCTGTGGTGTCAGGACTTGTCGGATTCGATTTCGCTCAGGCGGCTTGTCCTTGTAAGCAAGCCAGTCCAACACCGGCTTGTCCATGTAAAGTAGAACAACCAAATAATCAATGTTGTCCTGCTGAAAAGAAAAAATGTCCTATCAAGGCACACAAAAAACACAAAGCGCATAAAAAATCGCACAAGCATATGACAGGGGCAGCTTGTCCTGTTTTCAAAAGACAGCTCAGACCTGTAACTTGTACACCATATACAAAATTGTGTCCAAGCTGTTCTCCTGCTTGTCCTATTCAAAGACAAAATTGTAACTGTCGATAGAATATTGGAAGATGGGGTATGTGTTACGCATACCCTGTTTTTTTGCATATTTTAGATTTACAATGCTTGGCCTTTATTGTAAATTAGGTGTAATCTAAGAGATTTTTAAGGTAGTTTTTATGAAGAGCACAATTGATCAAATAATAAAATCCATGGGACTTGTATTTGGTGATATCGGGACAAGCCCTATATATACTTTGACAGTTATATTTTTGACACTGCCTGTTAGTGCTATGAATATCTTGAGTATATTGTCTTTGATGATATGGACTTTGATATTTATTGTTTCGGTTCAGTATGCCTGGTTGGCAATGAGCTTGAGCCAAAGAGGTGAGGGCGGTGAAATTGTATTGAACCAAATTCTTCAAAAACTTATCAAATCATCAAGAGCTGTATTGTTTTTCTCACTTTTGACTTATGTAGGTGTATCTTTGATGATAGGGGATAGCATTATAACTCCTGCTATCAGTATTTTGTCTGCTGTTGAGGGTTTTCATTTTATTCCTGCTTTTGATGGAATAACGCAAACTACGATTTTGGTTATTACAATATTCATAACTTTGGCCTTGTTTTTGGTCCAAAATCACGGAACGGAAAAAATTTCCAAAGTGTTTGGCCCTATTATGATTGTGTGGTTTGTCGCTTTGGCAGGATCTGGAGTATTGTCTATAGCAGATACTCCTTTTATTTTGAGGGCGTTTAACCCGATGTATGGAATAAACTTCCTTTTGCACCATGGATTACCGGGATTTTTTGTTCTTTCTGAAGTAATACTTTGTGCGACTGGTGCAGAAGCTCTTTATGCTGATATGGGGCATCTTGGGGCAAAACCGATTATTCAGGCATGGTGCTTTGTTTTTGTGGCTCTTGTGCTGAATTATCTCGGACAGGGTGTTTTCTTATTGCATCATCCGAATGCGCAAAATATTCTTTTTAATATGGTTTTGCATCAAACTCCGCATTTTTATATTCCGTTTTTGGTTGTGAGTATATGTGCTACTATAATCGCCTCTCAGGCTATGATAAGCGGTATGTTTTCCGTTGTTTATCAAGGGATTAACACGCAGATTTTTCCTCTGTTTAAAGTGGATTATACCTCTGAAAAGTTGAGTTCGCAGATTTATATAGGTGCAATTAATTGGTTTTTGCTGGTGAGTGTGCTTGCTGTAATTTTATTCTTCCAAGAATCCAGCAAACTGGCTGCGGCGTATGGTTTTGCTGTTACAGCGACTATTGCAATTACGGCATTGATGATGCTTGTAATTTTCTATTTGCGCAAAAAATACTGGCTTATGGGGTTAACAGGATTTTTGTTCTTTATTGATTTATGCTTTTTCTTGGCTGCAACATCAAAAATACCTTCAGGAGCTTATGTTTCAATAATTTTGGCAATTATACCATTGGCCTTGATTCTTCTTTATACAATGGGGCATAGGGCACTTTATAGGTCTTTGAAGCCTATGCCAAAGGACAAATTTCTTCCTCAGTATATGGAAATGTATACAAAATCCAGCAAAATTGCAGGCACGGCATTGTTTTTTGCCAGAGGGATTGACAGAGTTCCGCCTTATGTTGTTCAAACGATGTTTATCAACGGCATAATTTATGAGGATAATATTTTTATTCACGTAAACAAGTTAGACGAGGCTTACGGGCTTTCATTTGAGTTTACCGATGTTGCACCCGGGTTGAGGCTTTTTAAGATTAACGTCGGCTATATGCAGGTCTTTAATGTTGAAAAAATTCTCAATAACGCAGGCATTAAAGAAAAAGTTATTTTTTACGGTTTGGAAGACATCGAAACGACAAACGTTTTTTGGAATTTGTTTGCGAAGGTCAAAAAGCTTTTACCTTCATTTATAAGCTTCTACAAACTTCCGAGTTACAAGGTCCATGGCGTTGTAACGCAGATAAATATGGATTAAGTTTCAGAAAAAGTTAAAGTCGCCATAGCCCTTGCCCAATTCACTTTTTGGTCAATGAGCTCACCGATTTTGATTATATTTTCTTCTATGTTTTCTTGGGTCAAAGCGTCTATATTGAGATCTTTGAGCTCGATAAAATCTATGCGATAAACAAGGGTGCTTTTTTCATTTTGGGCAACTTTCGGTGCGATAAATTCTATTTCTACATATTTTGTGCCGCCTGAAGTTTCTTTCCCTGAGAAGACTTTGAACTGTTTGGATTCGGTTTTGTCTTTGTAGCAACTGCGAGCAAGACATATTTTGTCATCATCTTGCGATGCATAAATGCAACAATCGGCATAAGAATCCTAAGATACTTTTTTATCTGTAGGTTTAGTTACTTCTACGACAAAAAATTTTTCCTTATCTGAGTCTCATTGATTGCTGTTTCTTATTTCATTCAATGAGGCTTCCTTTTTGTCTTTAAATTTTTGAATTACCTTTCTGTTCGTCGCAAAAAGG
>JAQUTS010000080.1 GCA_028694275.1 Candidatus Gastranaerophilales bacterium | reverse complement strand
TTGAGTATGTATGAAAAAAACTTCCAGTACTCATCAGTTGAGATGAAGCTACTTTTTGATGATGTGATATCACAAATCAAGGTTTTCTTCCAAAAAAGCGATGAAATTTTTATTCCTTTCAATATTTTCAAATCTGTCGTTGATAATGCATCGCCTTCAATAGAGCTTTCTTTGCTTAAAAATATTTTGGAAAAATATAAAGAAAAAGGACTTTTTGCCAATTTGAAGTCTGATTTTTCCAAGATGAAAAGTATTTTTCAAAAATCAACTGCTTATATTGTTGATATGTCTCGTGTTCCTCAAGAATGGCAAAAGGATTATATTCTTTTTGTTGTGGAGTGTTTGGACAAATCTTTTGTTTTGCTTGAAGATAATAAGATTTTTAAATCTTCAAAAGATATAGATCAAGTTTTTGAAAAAAACAAAACTCTAAAATTCATAACCGCGGTTAATTATTCTTCCGATTTGTTGGGCGAATTCGTCAAAAGGGCGCATAGTCTTATTTTGGCACAGCCTAATAAACGCATAAATTATTTCCCGAACTTGGTCGAGTATCTGTCTTTGTTATCACAAGAAGAGTTTATTTATCAAGGTGAGCAGAGTAAAAATATCCCGATTATGCTCCAGCCTGCTGTTGAAAAAGAGAATAAAAAACTTCCTTTGAAGCCTGAACCCAAGCCCTCAATGCAACCAAAAGAGAAAAAAGAAGAAGTGGTTTTTGAAAAAATAAAACCTCAAAAAGTTGAGCCTGAAACACAGCTTAAGGAAGAAGAATTTTTTGAGCCGCTTCCTTTTGAGGATGATATGATTGAGTTTGAAGAAATTTCGCTTGATGATTTGGATTCTTTAGAAGACATTGAAGAGCTTTCGGCTAATTATACATACGATGAGCCTGAGGAGATTCAAGAGTATGAAGAAGTAGAGTTTTTCGAAGAACCGCAAGAATTGCATTTGGAAGATGAAGCTTTATCATCAGGTGTTGATGATATGTATGAGGAAATTTCTCAAACTTCTGTTGAACAATCCATACCTTCAGTATCTCAACCACAAGAGCCCGAGCAGCCTCAAAAGCCTTCTGTGCCCGTCAAAAAGCCTGTATATGAAAAGCAAGAAGAGCTTCAAGAATATAAGGTTCCCAAAAAAGAGATAAAAAATCCGAAAAAATTTGAAAAAGAAGACACAATTCTTCACCCAAAATACGGCCGCGGCATAATCAAACGTGTTGTTTCGCACGGTGAGCGCAATTTGTACAAGATTCAATTTGATGAAAACGGTATCAAGCTCATTGACCTTGATACTATTGAAGTTCAAAAACTATAACATTTCGTAAAGAATAAATCTGATTTTGGCAATAAAAACTATATTTTTCTTTGTATAAAATATCAAAGAAAGGTTTTTGTATGATTGGTGCCATAAGTCAGAATTCTACTTATAATCATCCCCCAAATTTTAAGGCTGCTATTCCTATAAGGTCTTTGAAAATCACTGATCATGTGAATATCAATAGCCCCAAAAACAGCTCTTATGTGGAGTCTTTTGATTTTTGCGAGATTAAATCTGCTGTTAATGATTTGAGGAAGGTGCTTTTCAAAAAGGACAACTCCGAAAAAGATAATCCCTTTTATTCTTGGCTCAATCAACATATAAGAAAGCGTTTTGTTGAAAATTCAAAGCCAAAAGACTACAGTATTTATGACAATGCAAAATATTATGATTTTTATAATAAAAAGCTTGTATTGGAAAGATTTGACGGACAACCTTATTTGCTGATAGGGGATGATGCTAAAGTTATAAGTAACCTTGGTATGGCTTTAGGCAGGGTAAAAGCTGAAGTCAAAAATGAGGCAATAGAAATGGCAGATGAGTATGCAACTCCTGAAGAAATTGATGCTATTAAGCGTCATGCTATAGAGTTTTCACCCGAGGTTCGTTTGGCCCGTCAAAATTATGCTATAGCCATGCATCAGATTATGAGCAGGGTTGATGCCAATCAGCCTGCCGTAGACATATTTGCGCAGAGAAAAAAATCAGGAGCACTAAAAGCTCTTGGTGTTGTTTTTGAATAAAATTACTTAGAGAGATAAGAGAACAAAAAAGCCCAATTTCTACAAAATTGAGGCTTTTTTATTTGATGCATTAAGAAGTGTGAGCGCAAGCACGGCCTTGGTCAAAGGGCGACTGTGCGCGAAACCGGACATTATAAGAGAACAAAAAGCCCCCGAATGTTCGGAGGCTTTTTATATGATTTTTTGTGATTAATCTACATATAAAGGAGCAAGTTTTGCTTCTTGTTGAGGAATAACCCCTTCTTCAATTGAAGAATATGCACGATAGTCAATTACAGGGAAGCAATTGTCGATAGCTTCGATTTCTTGTAAGGCTGCGTCGTCGATATTGTTATTTTCGATCATTGCAGCGATTTTTTCGAATCTTTCAACGTGCTCTCTGAATCTGTCAGTCGCATAGTCTTTTGCTTGCCATGTTGTAATCAAAAACGGCCAGTCTGAGCTTTGCAATAACAGATTTTCTCTTGCCATTTGGTTAAGAGCTCTGTGAAGAAGCTTGTCAGATGGAACTGTTTGATAGTTATCAACAATTGCACTGATTCTTTTTTCGCAAGCGTGGATAATTGGCCACATCCACTCTGTGAGGTGGTTTTGCCATACCCAGAAGTGCCCGCCTTGTCCCCAAGAAGATTCAGGGATTTGGATAGCTTCTTTTGGAGGGCATTTATCCAAGTATTCTGCTGCTGTAAGTCTGTCAACTTCAGGTGTGTATTTTGCAAGTTTTTTGATAACTTGTTTGATAAATTCAACACCCTCAAACCACCAGTGTCCGTACAATTCAGTATCGAATGATACCATTACAAGACCTTTTTTTCCTGTTGCCAATTTGTAATCGTTCAACATGTGGTATAGAAGATTTGTGTAGTGATCGGAGTTTGAGTTGATTTGGTTCATAGCCAAAACAGGGTCATAAAGCATTTTATCTCCCAAGTCTGTTTCAGAGCTTGTGATTCTCCAGTAATGCATACCTGATTTGTCGTCTTTTTTGTGGAATTCACGGTAACAACCGTCACCAGGGTATCCATCAGCTGCAGACCAAACTTGGAAGCTTGCTCTGTCGTTTCTTCCCATAACAGCTACTTGAGCATCAGGCAGCCAGTAAGCAGAATATGTATCATATCCTGTAGCTTCACGCTCAGGAAGAGGAATGTATTCGATATTTCCGTAAACACCGATTACACGTCTGTTTCCGATAGAATTCCCGCCTTCGATAACATGTGAGTCTACGAAGAAGTATTCTATGTCGTTATTCTGCAATGTAACTTCCACTGCAGGTCTCCATTTTTTCTCGCCATCAGCTCCTGTGTATTCATATCCTTGTCTGTAAGCACATTCAGGAAGCCAAGTTCCGCGTGCTTTTTTGCCAAACAATCTTTTTGTTGTGTCCGCACCGATTTTGAATTGTGCGTTTAGGTTTGCATCAGTTGCCAACAAAGGAGAGAATCCGTGAGTTGCACCTGATGTTGTGATTTCGATGCAGCCAAGACTTTGAAGTCTTGAAAATTCTGCAACAAGGTTTTTGTTGTATTTGTTGATGAATGCATCTTTCATGCTTGTAAACCAATCAAAATAGTATTTTGCAAGGTATTTTAAGTGTTGTGAGTGTGCAACTTTTTCATCAGGGTATCTGTCCAAATCTTTTGAAACAGCTTCGATTCTTGAATCTAAATATTTGATGAAACCATTTTGCAGATGCTCATCATTTAATTGCTCGGCCAAAATAGGTGTAATACCCAATGTTAGCTTTGCTTTAATTCCTTCATCATAAAGTTCGTTAATAGCGTTCGCCAAAGGAATGTAGGTTTCAGCCATACATTCGTATAAGTTTTCTTCTCCAAACGGCCACATACCAGCTTTTCTGTAATATGGGAGGTGGCTATGGAGCATGAATACAAATGAACCAATTGACATTATTTGTCCTCCAGGTTTTCTCTTCTCTTACTAAAATATATAAAATATGAAATTCACCGATTATGTGTATGCTATCATGAAAATCTTTTTTATATAACCCTAACGAGCTAGTTCTTTAGTATAATGTTACATTATGTTCATATTATAATAATTATATGAATAATATGGACAAATTAAAAAACGCTGTAATCATTTCATCACAAGCTATGCCTTGTGAACCTTTTTATAATCAGGTGGCCATGCAAGCTATGATGCAATCACTTATAAACGGTGGGGCACAAGGGCTCAGGGTGGCAGGAGCCAGAGATGTAAAGCTGGCAAAAAGTCTTTGCGATTTGCCTGTTATTGCCATAACCAAGCCTGATAAAATCCCTGATAATTACAAAGAAGTTGTTTATATTACACCCAGCGTTGATGATGTAAAAATTCTTGCCGAAGCAGGTGCGGATGTAATTGCTTTTGACGGGACACTTCGTAATCGCCCAAGTGGCGATTCATTGGGTGATATTATATCTGCAGTCCATAATCAAGGATGCCTTGCTATGGCGGATATTTCAACTTTTGAAGAAGGTATTGAGGCACATAAGCTTGGTGCTGATATAGTTTCGACCACTCTTGCAGGCTATACATCTCATTCCGAGGTTGTTGATGGACCTGATTTTGGTTTGCTTGAAAGATTAGTAAAAAATCTTGATTGTCCTGTGATTTTAGAAGGGCGAATTTGGTCTCCAAATGAGGTCAAACGCGCATTTGATTTGGGTGCATACGCCGTTGTTATAGGTTCTGCCGTTACAAGACCTCATCATATTGTTCAAAGGTTTGTTGAGGTTAAAGACCAAAAATAGCTTTGGCTTTGCCATTAATTCCGTATGAAATTTGGTTTTTTACTTCGCCTGTTTTTGAGTATAAAGTCCTAAAAGCAACTCTGCCGTCAGTTTGAAGTTCTGCAGCTTCTGTCATTTTGCCTTTTTTGTATTTGATGATGATATGCGGAATGTCTTGTCCTTCTTTATTTTTGAAGAGAATTTTTTTGACAAGCTCATCATTTTTGAAAGTTTCTTCAACTTTTTTGCCGAATTTGTCTCTTGATTCAACTGTTTTGAATTTTGGAAAGGTGATTTTTATCAGCTTATTCCAAAACTTTTTCAATTTTGGTGCCGAATTTGTTTTTTGTACAGGGTTTGCCCCAAAGAAGATTTGGGGTGTTTGGTTTGTGTTTTTTGGGAGTGCAAAGTTTTTATTTTGCACCTGTTTTTGGGGTGCATAATTCACCGTGTTTAGATAGATCATTATTTTTCTGCCTTATGGTTTAAAGACCAATTATACTTGTTGGAGCGTATTATTGAAACAATTAAATATTTAATTGTTATATTTTTTTACAAAATTATTTTAGTTCGGCAATAGTCACGCCATCAGAGCCTTCGCCGTCTTCACCGGGGCGAAATTTTTTGACGTAAGGGGAGTTTTTAAGATAATCCCTCACCGCTGTTTTGAGTACGCCTGTGCCATGCCCGTGGATTATGCAAACGGTTGATAACCCGCCTATAGCAGCATCATCGAGGTATTTTTCGAGCATATTCAGGGCTTCTTCGACTCTTATTCCTCTTAAAGACAAATCGTGTGGGATGTGTTCTCGTCTTAGTTTTGGGGCTTTTGTTATTTTGGGTTGTGCTACTTGTGCATGTTTTGAGGCTTTGGCGGCCTGATTTTTTTTGATTGTAGTTTTGATGAGCCCAATCTGGACTCTGATATTATCGTTTTTATCAGGAAGTTCGATTATGGTGGCGGGCTGATTGAGATTTTTGAGCAAAACCGTATCGCCTGTTTTGATTTGTGTCCAATCGAGTTCTTTAAACTTTGGTGTGAGCTCATTTTCTTCATCTAAGAAGCCTGATTTTATATTTGTTTCTACTTTGTTGAGCTTGGCGGCTGCTCGGCGGGTGAGTTTTTCGCTTTTTGTTTTGTAGATTTCTTTCATTATGTCTTTGATTTCGCTTCTGGCGGTATCAAGGTCTGATTGGAATCTTTTTTTGTAGGCACTTAGGGTTTTTGTTTTTTGTTCTTTGAGATTTTGCAGCCTGATTTCGTATTCTTCTTTGATTTTTTCTGCTTCTTGACGTTTTTCTTTTGCTGTTTCGTTATTTTGCGATAGTTCGCGTTGGATTTTTTGCAAGCCTTCCAGCGTTTTGCCCGTGTTGTCTTTGATATTGAAATAAATATGCTCCGCGTTTTGGATTATTTCATTGTTTATGCCGAGGTTTTTGGCGATGGATAGGGCATTTGAACTGCCCGGAATCCCGATATTAAGCTTATAGGTTGGTTTTAGAGTTTCAGGATCAAATTCCACCGAGGCATTTTGGTAGCGATTTTTTTCAAAAGCCAGAGCTTTTAATTCACCATAGTGTGTTGTAATAACTGTTTTGGCACCTTTATTGTGCAAAAATTCCAATGTGGCTTGCGCCAAAGCTGAACCTTCTTGCGGGTCTGTGCCGACACCGATTTCATCAAGCAGCACAATTGTATCATCATTTGTGTTATTGATGATTTCTCTTAGGTTATTTATATGCCCCGAAAAAGTCGAAAGGCTTTGCACTACGCTTTGTTCATCGCCTATGTCTGCAAAAACCTTATCAAAAGGATGAATTGAAGCATCCGTGCAAGGTATGTGAAGCCCTGCTTTTGTCATCAGGATAAAAAGCCCGAGAGTCTTTAGGGTGATGGTTTTTCCGCCTGTGTTTGAACCTGTGATAATAAGGGTGTCAAAGTCCTTACCAATCTCGATGTTATTTGGGATTACATTGTCAAGAATCTCAAGCAAAATCGGGTGTTTTGCGGTTTTTATTCTGATGATTTTGTTATTATTCAATTCAGGTTCAATGGCGTGCAAAGCTACGCTGTAATGGGCTTTTGCAAAAGAAAAATCTATTTCTGCGAGTATTTTCAATCCCGATAAAATATCATCGCCGGCTTGTTCGATTTTTTTTGTCATATCACGCAGAATTTCTTTGATTTCGGCCTCTATTTTGACTTCGATTTCACGAATCCCGTTTGCTATGGGTGTTGTTTGCTTAGGTTCGATGAAAACAGTTGCCCCGCTTGATGAAACATCATGGACAATACCTTTTATGTGTGATTTGTTTTCGACTTTAACAGCAAGTACATATCTGCCGTTTCTTATTGTGGGGGTTGTTTCTTGGAGCAATGAACCGTACTGAGAAATCACCTCATTGAGTTTTTGTTTTAGGTTTGCATTTTGGTCTTTTAGGGCGGTATTGAGGCTTTTTAGTTTTTGAGTGGCATCTTCTTTGATTTGCCCTGAGGGGGTGAGTTTTGTCAGAATATATTCTTCCAGGTCTTTATTTATGAAGAGTTTTTCGCTCAAAATTTGTAAATTCGGCGTTTGTTTTTCATTTTTGCCGATAAAATTCCCAAGGGTTCTTGATGCTCTTATGGTTTGTCCTATTTGCAAAAGCTCCTCAGTTGAGAGGGTGTTTTGTCTTTTTGCAAGATGAATAAATTCTTCTATATCAAAAATTTCATCAAGAGGCGGGTTGAGTGTCATATCCAAAAACCATTTGGCTTCTGATGTGAGAGCCAATTCGGTTTTTATTTTATTCGGATTTGTATAAAACTGTATTTTTTCGCAGCGCAATTTGCCCGGAATACTTTGGGCATGGTGTTTGAGGGCTTCTTGAATGCTTGCCCATTCGAGGACTTTCAAAGTTTTTTCATTCATACGTTAATTATATCACCCTCATAGAGCCATATTTTGCTATAATCTATTTATGATAAAAGAAAAACTCAAAAAACTCATAGATGCTTTGCGTGATAATCCCCAAAATCACGATAAAAGACGCCAGCTTGCTTTTTTGTTGCTGGAATCAGAAGCTTATGAGG
>JAQUTS010000079.1 GCA_028694275.1 Candidatus Gastranaerophilales bacterium | reverse complement strand
TACCTGTTCTGTCTTTGCCCCAGGCACAGTGGATATAAACTTTTTCATTTTTTGCTTTGGCTTTTTCTGTCAGTTCAAAAAAATCCGAGACGTTTTTTTGAGTTGGACCGTTGTTTGATATCATTGGCATAGAAACATATTTTATGCCGAGTTTTTTTGCCTCTTCTTCTTCCACAAAATCAATAAAAGGTACATAAAGCGTTCTGAAATTTATGATGTGCTTTACACCGTCTTTTTGAAGATCCAAAAGTTGTTCTTTTGTGGGTTGGCCGCCTCTTGATACATATTTGTCAATTCTTTTGAAATTTCTTATGTCATTTATTGCTTTAAATGAGAGTATTTGTTTTTTGCCTGAGTTGTTTTGATTTATGCTTGTTATCATTTTTCTACTTTCAATTTTTAGATAATGTTAGCAGATTTTTTGATATAAAAGATTAAAGTTTTTGGGGAAGTTACAAAAATTTACGAAAGAAGTTTTGAAATACGAGAAAAAAGCTTGTAAAAACTTATGTTCGCGGTAAGATTATTTATACTGGATAAGTATTGTAGTAAAATGAGGTACCAATGTCTAAAGAGTCTAAAGAAGTCATAGAATTTGAAGGTGTAATCTTGGAATCTTTGCCTAATGCAATGTTCAAGGTTGAGCTTGAGAACGGACATCAGGTATTAGCCCATATTTCGGGTAAAATCAGAAAAAACTTTATAAGAATACTTCCGGGGGATAAGGTAAAAGTAGAACTTACACCTTATGACTTAACAAAAGGAAGAATAACCTATAGATTGAAAGGGTAGTAATAATGAAAACCAGAGCATCGGTTAAAAAAATGTGTGATAACTGCAAAGTAATCCGCAGAAGAGGAAGAGTAGCAATCATTTGCGAAAACCCAAAACACAAACAAAGACAAGGATAATTACAAAATTTCAACACAGAGTACGTTTGTACTTGAATGTTGATTATGTTTAATTTACATTTGAAATTGGGCTTTTGCGCTCATTATGAGTCAAAAATCCCGAAAACACAGAGAAAAATAACAGAAAAATATAAAAAGGAGACAAAATGGCGAGAATAGCAGGTGTTGATTTACCTCGCAATAAAAGAATGGTGATAGCAATGACTTATATCTACGGTATAGGTGATACGCTTTCAGCTCAAATACTTAAAGCTTGTGGTATATCAGAAGACAAAAAATCAGATGATTTAACAGAAGATGAAATAAGTCTTATCCGCGAAGAGTTGACCAAATATGACATAGAAGGTGATCTTCGCAGAAAAGAGTCTATGAATATAAAAAGACTTAGTGAAATTAATTCATACAGAGGCATGCGCCACAGACGCAACCTTCCTGTTCGCGGGCAAAGAACAAAAACCAATGCCAGAACAAGAAGAGGCAAAAAATCAGGCCCAGCTGTAAAGAAAAAATAATTTAAGGAGAATATAAAATACTATGGCTAAAATAGTTAAAACTAAACGTAAAGACAAAAAGAATGTGTTGCAAGGCTTTGTACATATTCAGTCTACATTTAATAACACAATCGTAACTTCGACAGATATGCAAGGAAATGCAGTTGCTTGGTCATCTGCAGGTGCTTGCGGCTTTAAAGGTGCAAGAAAAGGCACTCCTTTTGCAGCTCAATCTGCGGCTGAATCTGTTGCAAAAAAATCAATTGATCAAGGAATGAAAAAAGTTGAAGTATACGTAAAAGGCCCCGGTTCAGGAAGAGAAACTGCAATCAGAGCTATTCAGGCAGCAGGTCTTGAAATTACATTGATTAAAGATGTGACTCCAATTCCACATAACGGTTGCCGCCCACCGAAGAAAAGAAGAGTATAACAATTAAAACAAAAGGAGAGTCCAACATTGGCTAGATACACAGGACCGTCAAATAAATTATTCAGAAACTATGGCGTAAAAGATATTTCCGCGAAGCAATTGATTTCAGAAATGACTCCTTATGCTTCAGGACAACACGGTCAAGCTAGAAAAAAAGTTTCTGATTATGCCATTCACTTAAACGAAAAACAAAAAATCCGTTTAACATATTTGGTTAGTGAAAAACAATTCGCTAAATATTATCACAAAGCTTCAAGAAAAAACGGCGTAACCGGTACTATCTTGTTGCAAATTTTGGAATCAAGATTGGATAATGTTCTTTACAGAGCAGGTTTCTCAACTACAAGACGCCAGTCAAGACAGCTTGTGAATCACGGGCATGTTCTTATTAACGGCAAAAAAGTTGATATCCCTTCATACTTGGTAAAACCAACTGATGTGATTACAATCAGAGAAAAAAGCAAAGAATTGTTCAAAGGATTGGTAGAATACGTTGATGCAGCTGCTGCACCTGCTTGGTTAAGCACTGATAAATCAGATTTGAAAGTCACTTTTGACAGGCTTCCAGAGAGAGAAGAATTGGATCCTGAATTTAAAGAACAATTGGTAATTGAGTATTATTCTAAGTAAGAACCCGGAGGTTTTAGTCTACGATGGATTTGAAAATAAAATGTGTAAATACAACAACAAGTTCAGACGGTTCAAATTTCGGTAAATTTGTTATCGAGCCGTTAGAACGAGGATTTGGTACTACAATTGGTAACTCATTAAGAAGAGTACTTCTCTCCAGCTTGGAGGGGGCTGCTGTAACTGCCGTGAGAATCGAGGGTATTACTCATGAATATACTGCAATCCCTGGGATTGTAGAAGATGTCATTGATATTATGATGAATCTTAAAGGCTTGGTCGTCAAAATGGAAGAAGAAGGCCAAAAGACTCTAAGATTGGATATCGATACACCCGGCCCTGTTTTGGCAAGTGATATCGAACTTCCTTCAGGTGTTAAAATCATTAACCCTGACTGGTTGGTTTGTACTGTAGCAGAAGGCGGAAGTATCCACGCTGAAATAATTGTGGAAACAGGCAAAGGCTACATAACAAGCGATGTTCTTCAAGAAACAAGACCTGATATGCCTATTGATATGTTGCCAATCGACGCATCATTTATGCCAATCAAAAAAGTTAGCTACACTGTTGAAAACACTCGTGTAGGAGAAATCACAGATTTCGACAAACTTATTTTGGAAATTTGGTCAAATGGAAGTATTGATGTAAACAGTGCTATAACTCAATCATCAAACCTTTTGATTGAGCACTTTATGGCAATCACTTCTTTGACTGGCCAGCCTGCTTTTACAGTTGGAGCTCCTGCTGTAATTGAAGAAGAAGTTGAAGAAGAACAATCACCAAGTATTTCAATAGAAGATTTGGAACTTTCTGTAAGAGCTTATAACTGCTTGAAAAGAGCAAGTATCAACTCTATGCAGGAATTGTTGAGAAAATCAGAGTATGATTTGCTCAATATCAAAAACTTCGGTAAAAAATCTTCTGATGAAGTAATCGAAAAATTGCACCAGTTTGGTTTGGAACTTGCTCCAAATCCAGAAGGTGTGGATGATGATTTAATATAAATAAAGATAAAGGAAAAATAAAATGAGACACCAGTGTAAAAGACATAAATTAGGAAGACCGCAAGATCAGCGCAAAGCTGTATTGAGATCTTTGGCTTCATCATTGTTTTTGCATGGTGAAATAAAAACTACAATGGCTAAAGCAAAAGCTTTGAAACCATACGCAGAACACATTATTTCACTAGCTAAAAAAGGTGATGTGCACGCAAGAAGAACTGCTCTTAAATATATTTATGACCAAGAGACAGGTAGATTCTTGAACCAGACAGGAGAAGTTTTCGAAGCTCAAGAGGGTGAAGAAAAACTTACGCCTGAAACTGTATTGAGAAAACTATTCAATAGCATTGCTAAAGATTATAGCGAAAGAAAAGGCGGATACACTCGTATCTTCAGATTGCCTCCACGTCGCGGTGATGCTGCAGAAATGGCTTTGATCCAGTTGGTGTAGCCTAATGAATCTAAATGAAATACTAAATAATTCAAACAATGCATTATCTGAGAAGAATTCACTTCTCAGATATGCTGTTGTTGTTGAATATGTGGGTACTTCATTTATGGGGTCTCAAATTCAGCCTCAGGGCCGTACGGTTCAAGGTGAAATTGAGAGCGTTCTGAAAATTCTTTTATCGCAAGAAATCAGAATTATAATGGCAGGACGCACTGATAGTGGTGTTCATGCCAAATATACAATTGCACATTTTGATGTTGAAAATGAACTTGATTGCAAAAAAATGGTGAATTCTATGAATGCACTATTGCCTCCTGATATTAGCATTGCTAATATGGCGGCCATATCAAAAGATTTTCATGCTCAAAAAAGTGCCAAGTTCAAACATTATCGCTACGTTATTAATAACGGTTCTCAGCGTTCTGTTTGGAACGAAAAAAATACTCATATCAGAATGGATTTGAATGTGGAAAAGATGAATCAGGCTTTGTCTTGTATTGTCGGAACACACGATTTTAGCGCATTTAAATGTGCTCATACCGAAAATCCCGCCGTGGAATGCACGATTTATCGTGCTGAGTGTACAAGAAACGGTGATATGATTTATCTTGATTTTGTGGGGGATCGTTTCCTTTACAATATGGTCAGGATTATAGTCGGCTCATTAATTGATGTCGGTCGTAATGAGAAGAGTGTTGCTTGGTTTAAAGAAGTACTCGAATCTAAAGATCGTACTCTTGCAGGTGCTACAGCACCATCTGACGGGCTGATGTTAATGTACATAGATTATGAAGAAAAATACAATAATATTTTGAATAAGGAGGCAATCGATGAAAACATATTCCGCAAAGCCTCTTGAGGTTGAAGCTAAATGGTATGTTATCGATGCTGAAGGTCAAACTTTGGGTCGTTTAGCAGTTACTGTTGCTAACATTTTAAGAGGAAAAAACAAACCGGAATTTACACCACATGTGGATACCGGAGATTTTGTTGTGGTTATTAACGCATCAAAAATTAAAGTAACAGGTAAAAAAGAAACTGATAAAATATATTATCATCACACAGGTTTCCCGGGCGGTTTGCGTTCTATCAGCTATCGTGATTTGATGGCTAAAGATCCGACTAAAGCCTTGGAAAAAGCAGTAAAAGGCATGCTTCAAAAAAATACTATGGGAGCAAAACAGCTTACTAAATTGAAAATTTATGCTGATGCTGAACATCCGCATGCTGCTCAAAACCCTGTTGAATATAAGGAGGTCAAATAATGGCTATATTAAAAGAAGCTGTAGGACGCAGAAAAACTGCAATTGCTACTGTTAAACTCAGAAAAGGCAAAGGCAGAATCTTTATAAACAACAAACCATCAAGCGAATACCTTGGTAATAGAGCTGCATTGGAGATGATGATTCTTCAACCTCTAGAATTGACTAACAATGCTGGTCAATACGATATCATCGTAAAAGCTGTAGGCGGCGGAATTTCTTCTCAAGCCGGAGCTATAAGACACGGTCTTTCAAAAGCTTTGCTTGGTTTGAATACAGAAGAAAACAAATCAGTTTTGAAAGAAAATGGTTTGTTGACTCGCGATTCTCGTATTAAAGAACGTAAAAAATACGGTCGTAAAAGAGCTCGTAAGAGATTCCAATTCTCAAAAAGATAATTATTTATCAAAATATATTTCAAAAAAGCTCCTCTTTGGGGGCTTTTTTGTTGCTTTATATTAAATTTTTAAGCAGAGGTATCAAAAAAATATATTTACAGGTCTTATCCTTTGATATCAGTGAAAATATAAGGATTAATCTAAATGAAAATAATGAATTATTTCGCCAAAACAGGTTTTAATAAAGTATCTCATATGCAAAATGCCCCATTGGTGGCAGGAAGTATGGTTGTTGGTAAATCAGGTGTTGAAGTCTATGACACATTACTTGTTGCTGTAAATAATGGTGTCAAAAAGAATAAAGCATTGCAAGAGTTTGCTTTGAGTCAAAGCACTCCCCGAGTTCTTGCCCAAAATGTTGTCTCATCATATGATACTTTGGCCTATGTGATTGATAAAAAAGTTTCTTCTTTATATGGCCGTAAGCAGCTGCTTCAAATGGTAGAAGTGAATAAAAAAGCCTATTCTGAGGTATCATCAGCTTCTTTGAAAAAACATACAGAAGCTTTGAGTGAATCAAGTGATTATTTGCTTTCTTCCGGTAGTAATTATAATGTTAAGCAGAATAAACAACTGAATTCTGCTATTGATGCGACAAAACAGGAATTTTTTAATGATTTGGCAGACGCTGTTTTGACAAGGCAATTTATCTCAAGTGTAACCAACCATTTTAGTGAAAAACCTTTGAACAAGCTGTTAAACTTCTTTGAAACTCCATTTAGGAAGTAACCAACGATATTTGGGTCTAATCGAGTTGGGACAATATAATTAGCCAAATTCATGGTCTGTTGGGGAATATGCCAAAGCAGGTCACAGTACATATCATGAGACTGTGCATATTCCACTCTCACTCGTAAACTGTTTTCAGTAAAGGTTGGTCCTACCAGCCTTTTTTTTATGCTTTGTTAATATCTGGTTTTAGTAAATCCCATCTGATTCTATTTGGTGTATAATTTTCTTGTGAAAATATACACGAAAGGATTTTAATATGAGAAAACCTATTATTGCCGGAAACTGGAAATTAAACAAACTTACAGCCGAAGCTAAATCTCTTGTGAATGAGCTTATGGTTGGTTTAAAAGATATCGATAAAGCTGTATTACCGGAAGTCGTTGTTGCTCCTGTTTTTACATCTTTACAAACTGTATCAGATGCTTTATCAGAATGCGGATGCGGCAAAGTTAAATTAAGCGCCCAAAATTGCTACTGGGAATCAACAGGTGCGTTTACAGGTGAAGTTTCTGTTGAAATGATTAAAGACTTAAAAGCAGAGTATATCATTATCGGCCATTCTGAAAGAAGACAGTACTTCTCAGAAACTGATGAGATGATTAACAAAAAAGCAAAAGCTATTTTGGCTGGCGGTTTGATTCCTATTATCTGTTGTGGAGAGACTCTTGAGCAAAGAGAAGAAGGTGTTACAGATTCACATATCGCATCTCAAATCAAAGCTGCTTTAGAAGGTCTTTCATCTGAAGATGTTGCAAAATCAGCAATCGCTTATGAACCTATCTGGGCAATCGGAACAGGCAAAACTTGTGATAGCGTCGAAGCTAACCGTGTAATTGCTATGATTCGCTCAGTTGTCGCAGAAGTATCAGGAAAAGAAGCTGCTGATGCAATCAGAATCCTTTATGGCGGATCAGTTAAACCATCTACAATCGAAGAGCAAATGTCTCAATCTGATATAGATGGAGCTTTGGTCGGCGGTGCCAGCTTGAAAGCTGAAGACTTCATCGGAATCGTTACAGGAGCTATCAAAGCGAGAGTATAGATGAAAGTCCTAAAGACAATATCTACAATAAAAAATAACGAGGTTCGGTTGGTTTCAATCGAGCCTCCTCATTATGATAAGACACTTTTAGTCGTAGGTGTTGTGCATGGTGATGAGTGGCAAGGTGAAAAAATTGTGGAAGAGATGATGAAACTTCCTCACAAAAACCGTGTTTTGTACATACCATGCCTAAATCCTGACGGGGTTCGGGTAAATACTCGTACAAATGCTAATGGCGTGGATATCAACCGTAATTTCCCGTCGCAAAATTGGAAACTTTTGCCGCGTGATAGGTATTTTGGCGGCGAGGAACCACTATCAGAGCTTGAATCAAGGTTTTTGAAAGAAATTATAGATGAATATAAGCCTGATGCTATTTTGACTTTGCATACGCCTTTTGAGGTGGTTAATTATGACGGGCCTGCTGATGGTGTTGCTCAAAAAATGGCGGAATTATCAGGGTATCGCCTTGAAAAAAGTATAGGTTATGAGACTCCCGGGAGTTTTGGAAATGCCTTTGGCGATGATCTCGGTTGTTACATTGGCCGCCATTCTCATACCCTCCCGCCAAATTGTACGCTCTCGCC
>JAQUTS010000078.1 GCA_028694275.1 Candidatus Gastranaerophilales bacterium | reverse complement strand
GTACTGGAAGTTTTTTTCATACATACTCAAAAGAGTATCTATATTAAGAGGGATCTTAAAATCCGTTATAGCATTGATACAAGGGATTTTTGAAGATCTAAAATCACCTTTAAAATCAAAAATTACAAAAGGTCGGCCTTTTTTTGCAAATTCTTTTCTGAAATTTTCGAAAATATCGACTTTGTTTTGGTCATTATCAAAAAGCAAAAATGTTTTTTCGATATTATCCATTTTTACTCTGAAATTTCTGCCATATTGAGGCAAAAATCCAACAGCTACGGAGTTTTCATCATATTGGGCGAAAAGCTCCAAGATTTCTTCTTCGGCAATTTTTTTGATATCAGAGCTCTTAGGCGGAATATTCCCCACCCATTTTATCCAATTGCCTTCTTTTACGGTAAAAAATATCCGCAAATGAGCGATATTTGAGGTTTCATCCATCTCAAGCTTAAACACTTGCGCCACAACGCCATTGTTATTGGGCATAACAAACTCAAGCATATCGCCGATAAAAAGGTCGCAATCCTGCGGATTGTAACTTATTTTGAGAGTATTATTTAATACCGATAAAAGTTGCATAATAACCGCTAAATATCCCGTGTAATTACAGTTCAAATCATAACATCAAAAGTAATTGTAAGGAATAGTTTTCCAAAAGAATACTATTTTTGTATAATAAGTCATATACAAATAAAATTTTGAATAATCGAGCCTTTTTACAGGTATGAAAAAGTTCTAAAACAGCCAAAACAAGGAGTAGCAGGTGGTTGCACACATAAAAACAGCGACAATAATGGGTATCGACGGATACTTAATCGATGCTGAAGTCGATATAAGCTCATCATTACCGGGCATTGTAATAGTAGGACTACCCGATGCCGCCGTTTCAGAGGCAAAAGAACGCATCAAAGCCGCCATCAAAAATTGCGGTCACCCGTTTCCTGCAAAAAAAGTCATCATAAATCTTGCCCCCGCAGACATCAAAAAAGAAGGTTCGGGGTTTGATTTACCAATGGCTGTTGGGATTTTGGCCTGTGAGTCAATTATTGACCCTGACAAAATAAAAGATTTTGCTTTTATCGGTGAATTATCTCTCGATGGGTCCTTACGCCCTGTTAACGGTGTTTTGCCCATTGCCATTGCACTTGCAAAACAAGGAATAACAAAACTCATCCTCCCAAAAGAAAACGTCACAGAAGGCGCTTTGGTCGAAGGAATAGAAGTTTTCCCCGCTGAGCATCTTTGCGAAGTGGTTAATATGTTCTCTTCAAATGCAGAACAAACACAGGAAATTAAACCTTTCACAATCAACATCAAGGATTTTTTATCAAAAAGTTTTGATAAAGAGCCTCTTTTTGATTTCAAAGACGTAAAAGGACAGCAAAAAGCCAAACGTGCAATGGAACTTGCAGCAGCAGGCGGACATAATATACTTCTATCAGGCTCTCCGGGAGCGGGCAAAACTCTTTTGGCCAAATGTTTTGCAGGAATATTACCCCCATTATCTTTGAGTGAAGCACTTGAATTGACAAAAATCTACAGCATAAGCGGCCTTTTGGACAGAGATGAACCGCTTATGAGCCAAAGGCCCTTCCGATCACCGCACCACAGCGCCTCAGCAGCAGGGATAATAGGCGGCGGCGGAAATCCAAAACCCGGTGAAATTACCCTAGCGCACAACGGAGTATTATTTCTTGATGAAGTTGTTGAGTTTCCAAGGCAGGTGCTGGAAGTACTAAGACAACCGCTGGAAGACGGCCATGTCACCATATCAAGGGCGCAAACCAGTGTAAAATATCCTGCAGATTTTATGCTTTTGGCGGCTATGAACCCCTGCCCGTGCGGGTTCTACGGAGACACCGAAAAAACTTGCGTGTGCGGACCCTCTCAAACCCAAAGATACTGGTCAAGGCTATCAGGCCCTTTGCTTGATCGCATAGACATACAAATCGAAGTTCCAAGACTTACGCAAAGTGAGCTTTTGAACAAAAAAGAACCCTCTGAAAGCTCAAAAAACATACGAGAAAGAGTCATCAACGCGCGACAAATTCAAGCCAAAAGATTTACAAAAGAAGGCATCTCATCAAACTCACAAATGAACCCAAAACTCATCAAAAAATACTGCAAATTGACTTCTGATTGTGAAGAAATGCTCAAATCCGCAATAACACGCTTTGGGCTATCAGGCAGGGCTTTTGATCGGATACTCAAGCTCTCCAGAACCATTGCTGATATTGATTCGGCAGAAGATATCAAAATCCACCACATCGCAGAAGCACTTCAGTACAGAGATATCAAAAGATAACTATTCTGTCACTTTTTTGAGCCCGTGCGGCAAATCAGGGTTAAGCCCCTTTTTAGATGCAAGTTCACTCGCAATACTTTGGAACAAAAGCACTATCAAAAGCGGTGTAAGGTATTTTGATTTAAGCGAAAATTTCTCTTCTGTCAAAATATCAATTTGGGGTCCATAATTGGCTTCAATTCGGCTTATAAGGCTGAGATTCGTCTTGTGAATTTCATTAAAAGTTAAAGACACGGCCAAAATCGCCTGATGGGAATCAAGTGCAACCATATGCCCATGAACGAACTCGCCCAAAGGATAGCAAGAAGTATTGACCAAAGCAGCTTCTTTTAATTTGAGTGCAACTTCATTCATCGCAAAATAACAAAGCCCTCGCCCTAAAAACACTTTAGCGTCAAAGTTTTTGGCAATTTCAAAGGCCAAATCAGAAGACAAAATTTCCTCTGCCGCCTCAGGCAAATCAATTGCCTCTTGGATTAAGAATCTGGTATCAAAGCCTTTTTCTTGAGCAAAAAATACCGCAAGCAAATAAAGCTCGACTACCGTTGAACTAAAACTCTTTGTCGCAGGTATAGCAAGCTCTTCACCAGCCTCCATATCAATTACATAATCAGATAATTCTGCCAGTGGAGAATCTGCTTTGTTGACAACAGACAGGATTTTGGCAGATGTTTTTTTGACAAGTTCGGCTGATGTCAACACATCGGCACTTTTACCCGATTGAGAGATAAAAATAATCAAATCATCTTTATCAAAAATCACATCTTTTGCAATCACTTCGCTCGCAAATTCGACTTTGGACGGGATTTTGGCAATCTGCTCAAAATAATAAGCCCCGAACTCACCCGCATTTTTGGATGTTCCGCTGGCTATCAATACTATTTTTTTGAAAGAAAAGAATTTTGGGAAGCCTGATATTTTGTTTTCTTTGATGTACTTATCCAGAATTTTGGCCATAACCGCCGGCTGTTGCTTGATTTCCTTAGAAAAATGTGTCAATTTTCTTTCCTGCTCTAGACTACATACTTTTTTATTCCACAAATATTATACATTGTATCCGTTTGTTAATAAATAGGGCTTGAAATAGCAACTTTTTTAAATTTGAGAACTTTATAAAAGTATACGGTTAGGTTATGCAAAGGCAGTTTTATGTTAGGGAAATTATTCAAAAATCTTTTTAATTCAAACTTGGATTACTATCCTCGTTTTATTGACAAAGACGCTTACAAAAAATCAATAGTACAATCAACAAGTGACATTGAAGACTATAAGGAATTGAAAAATACAGTTGGAGAGTCTTTTTCTCCTTCTGTAAGAACAGTCTATGCTTATGCACCTGTTCGTAAAGACAAATAGTCACTATTTTTAATCTTTGATATGATTAAGGTATGAGTTCATTATATGTACACATACCTTTTTGCGTAAAAAAATGCAACTATTGCTCATTTATTTCTTTCCCGTCAAAAAAAGAAGCTTTTGAGCTTTATTTTGGTGCGCTGAAAAAAGAATTTGAACATAAGGTAAAAGAAAAACTCAAAACAATCTACTTTGGCGGTGGAACCCCGTCTGTTGTGCCTTTTGAGTTTTATAAAAGTTTCAAATTTGACTTTGCCGATGAATATGAATTTACATTCGAAATAAACCCGTCAACCGTCGATTTGAAATACCTGAAAAACCTGCGCTCAATAGGCGTAAACAGGCTCAGCATAGGGGTTCAGAGCTTTGATGATACAATCCTAAAATCAATCGGAAGAATCCACAACTCAAGCCAAGCAATAGAATGCGTAAAAACAGCTCAAGCAGCAGGTTTTGACAACATCAGCATAGATCTGATTTATGGATTGCCAAATCAAACCATGGAACTATGGCAACAATCTCTTCAAAAAGCCACAACCCTTGGGGTGCAACACATATCGACCTATGGACTCAAAATAGAAGAAGGTACTCACTTTGGCAAAAATCCGCCTAAAGGCTTGCCTGATGAGGATTTGTGCGCAGATATGTATCTTCGGAGTGTTGAGGTTTTGGAGAAAAATGGGTTCAACCTCTACGAAATCAGTAATTTTGCCCAAAAAGGAAAAGAATCCCGCCACAACATGACCTACTGGGAAAACAATCCCTATATAGCTTTGGGCGTTTCTGCTCACGGATATCAAGACGGGAGTAGGTATTACAACACATCTGATTTTGGTAAATACCTCAAAAACCCAGCAGAGCCTGAGTTTTCCGAAAAATTAACGGAAGATGAAATTTTAACAGAAGGGATATTTTTGGGGCTGAGGATGAAAAAAGGTCTCTCTCTAAAAGAGTTCAAAATCCGCTACAATGTGGACTTTCAAGAAAAATACGCATATGTTTTGAACAAGTACAAAGATTTTTTCGAGCAAAAAAACGGCCGAATATCACTCACCACACAAGGATTAATGTTGAGTAATGTAATATTGTCTGAATTCATTTAATGACTGTGCTAAAATAAATTCAAAAGACTTAAAAACGGAGTAGAAATAATGGCAACAATGGAAGAATTGAGGAAGAAATACGAAGTAGTAATCGGCCTTGAAGTGCACGCACAACTTAAGACCAAATCGAAGATTTTTTGCGAGGACGGAACAGAATTCGGCCTTGAACCAAATTCTCAAAGCTCTCCTATTTCTCTTGGTATGCCCGGTGTTTTGCCTATTTTGAACAAAGCTGTTGTCGATATGGGAATCTTAACAGGGCTCGCTCTCAATTGCGAAATCCCTGAATTTTGCAAATTCGACCGCAAACAATATTTCTACGCCGATCTTCCAAAAGGGTACCAAATTTCACAATTTGACAAACCTATCGCCATCAACGGAAGTATAAAAATCGACGGAAAAACCATCGGAATCACACGAGCCCACCTTGAAGAAGACGCGGGCAAACTTGTCCACGCAGGAGCTGACGGGATTGCAGGTTCATCATACAGTTTGGTCGATCTTAACCGTGCCGGCACACCTCTTTTGGAAATTGTGTCAGAGCCTGATATCAGATCCTCTGATGAAGCAAAAGCTTATGTTGAAGAACTCAGAAACATCGTCAAATACATCGGTGTGTGCGACGGAAACCTCGAAGAAGGCTCTATGCGCTGTGATGTCAACATATCAGTACGCCCTTGGGGCCAAAAAGAATTCGGAACAAGAGCAGAAATCAAAAACGTCAACAGCTTCCGCGCTCTTCAAAGAGCTGTCGAATTTGAAATCGACAGACAAATCGAAATCGTAGAAGAAGGCGGCCAGGTAGTTCAAGAAACCAGACTCTGGAATGAGGCTGAGGGCATCACCAAATCTATGCGCTCAAAAGAAGAAGCCCACGATTACAGATACTTCCCCGAGCCTGATTTGATGCCTCTTCAAATCTCAAAAGAGTGGATTGAACGCGTCAAATCCACCATGCCGGAGCTTCCTGAACAAAAACGTCAACGATACATAGACAAAGGCCTTTCTGAATACGATGCAAGGGTCATCGTAGAGCAAATGGAAACAGCTTTGTTTTTCGATCAGGTGATTGATAAAGTATCAAATATCAAAACAGCCCTAAACTACCTGATGGGTGATATTACAGCGTATTTAAAAGAAAACAAAATCAACATCAACGAGACAAAGCTTACACCTGAAAGACTGGTCGGACTCATTGATTTGATTGAAAAAGGAACTATTTCAAACAACATCGGTAAAAAAATAATCACAATTATGCTTGAAACTGGCGATCATGCAAAGGATATCGTCGAAAAACAAGGTTTGAGCGTAATATCAGATGACAGTGCCATCCGCGAAATCGCACAAAAAATAGTCGATGCAAACCCTGAGCAAGTCGAAGCCTACAAAGGCGGTCGTGACAAGTTGTTTGGGTTCTTCGTCGGGCAGGTTATGAAAGAAACAAAAGGCCGCGCCAACCCACAAGTCATCAATGATATTTTAAAAGAACTGTTAAGCTAACCCTTTTTGTTATTTTATCAATTCTTGTATGGCCTTAAAGTCAGGGTGTTTTGAGCTTTTCAAAATCTCAAAAAGAGCCATCTCAAAACAAGTAATCGTGGCACCGTTTTTTTCCATGCGGTTGATTCCTTGTTCAAGTTCAAATTCGTTTCGGCTGCCTGTGGCATCTTTGAGCACATGAACCTGATAACCATTGGCAAGCAAACTGTCTGTCGTTTGATGAACGCAAATATGCCCTTCTATGCCGCAAATAATGATTTGCTTACGCTTAGTGGCTTTTAGAGCGTCTTTGATTTCATCGTATGCAGAAAATTTTGTTTTTTCAAAATATTTGGCATCCACAATATCTTTTATCTCAGAAACCGTATCCCCAAGGCCTTTTGGGTATTGTTCCGTAATAATAATCGGAATCCCCAAAATATTTGCAGCTTGTGCCATTTTGGCTGCTTTTTGGGCGATTGTTTTGTCATATACTGCGTTTAGCAGTTTTTCTTGAATATCAATAATCAAAAATATAACATTTTTTTGCTCTAATAAAGTCATTTTTTCCTCACTTGATCTGGAACGGACACTTGGAGCATCTTGCTTTTGGATGCTTAATCAAATTATCCTCCAAATCGTACATTTTTTCTATATGAGCTATCAAATCAGCTCCACAATCAGGACATTTGAGATCTTTTTCATCATCAAGTATGGATATTTTCAAAACCTCTATGAATTCCATCGGAGCTGTTTCATCAGCAGGTATTTTTTCATAAGGCTTGATATCACGGGTGTTCAACCTTAGACCTTTGGCGAGTTTTTGCCTTATTGTAGTCGGTAAAAAAAGCTCCTGAGCGGATTCTATCGCCTCTATGATTTCAATGGGCAGATTTGATTTTTTGGCAAGGCCTGATGGTGAAAGACCAAGCTTTTCACGCGTTTGAGAGACAAATTCTGCAAGTGAAGTTTTCATAATATTTTTTTCAATCTTTCTTTTTGATGATAAACTTGATAATAGGTATTTTACTATGAAGGGGAAGTAATTGAAAGAAAGTTTAACGCTCAGGGCAACCGCTGTCGGAAGTTTGCCTCATGATGATAAAGATAAGGCCTTAAATTTAGTTTTTGAAGAATTTCCTGATTTCCCCTTTTGGCCGCAATTGGCAGCTTGCAACAAAAATGATGATATGATTTTGCAGTTCGTCGAAAGCATTCCCGGGTGTTCTTATTCAAAAGAAAAGAAAAAATGGATTTTTGATGCCCATGGGGACAAATTTTATGAAGATTTGGAGAATTTCTTTATAGATTATGAAAGTATCACAGCAGGTGATCTAGATTTGCTTGAAAAATATGCAATCACAGAAGAATTTTCATGCGCGATGGAAGATTTTTTGACCAATATCGAAAAAACAAAACCGCCTTTTATCAAAGCTCAAGTAACAGGCCCTTTTACCTGGGGGACAATGCTTGTAGACACAGAAGGCAAGTGTGCTTTTTATGATGATACTTTGCGCGAAATTATTGTCAGAGCTCTTGCAATGAAAGCAATGTGGCAGGTAAAAAAATTCAAAGAACTCTCTCCTGAGAGTACCCCCGTGATTTTTTTGGATGAACCGTCAATGTCACAGTACGGGACATCGGCCTTTATCACGGTAAAAAGAGAAGACATCGTCAATGCCATAAAACAAATCGCAAAACC
>JAQUTS010000077.1 GCA_028694275.1 Candidatus Gastranaerophilales bacterium | reverse complement strand
CCCAGCTATAGAGCTAAAAAACAAGGTAAATCAATCATTGGTCTTGAGGGACTTTTGTACCATATTGCCAAGTGTTGTACACCTTTGCCGGGAGAACCTATCGTTGGTGTTGTAACAAGAAGCCGAGGAGTAACTGTTCACAGAGCCGATTGCGACAGTTTGGACAGTGTACCAAAAGAACGCTTAATGCATATAAAATGGGCAGATACCGTAACAGACAAAAAATATGTAGTTAATCTCAAAATTGAAGCAATGGACAAAATGGGCGTTTTGCAGACAATAATAGCAAAAGTCGCAGACAGTAAAACAAACATCGTGGAAGCCTCTGTAAGCGCGAAAAATAAAAAATTCGGAACCATAAACCTTGGCATAGAAATCAGTGATATCGAAAATCTATCCAGAGTCACAAACAGCCTTCTTAGCATACCCGATGTTATTTCTGTCAAAAGACAGCAAACATCTACTCAAAATGTGGCAAAGCAGCCTGTAAAAAAACTATCAAAGAAAAAATAATTCTTTTGCTTTATAAGAACTCCTCACCAAAGGGCCAAAGGCAAGGTATTTTAGTCCTTGAGCCCTCGCAATATTTTCAAGCTCCAAAAACTCTTCTTCAGTCAGGTATTTGTCCACCTGAATATGGTTTTTTGTTGGCTGAATATATTGGCCTGCAGTCAAAATATCACAATCTATTGCTTTTAAATCAGAAAAAAGCCTTTTTAACTGCTCAATAGTTTCGCCCAACCCCAACATTATACCTGTTTTGGTTTTGACCGATGGATAATTTTTTTTGGTATAGTCCAATACATCCAAAGATCTTTGATACAAAGCCTTTGGACGAACAGAACTGTACAGTTCTTTCACCGTTTCAATATTGTGGTTCAAAACATCAATTTGAGTTTGCATAATAACATCAAGTGCCCCAAAATTACCCGCCAAATCAGAAATCAAAACTTCGACTTTAGGCGCATCATCAAGTAATTTGATTTCATTTACAATTTTAGCAATGTGAGATGCTCCGCCATCAGAAAGATCATCACGAGTAACCATAGTAATAACTACATATTTAAGACCAAGCTCTTTCACCGCATCTTTAATTTTGGAAGGTTCATCAGGATCAACCAAAGTGGGCAGGCCTGATTTTACAGAACAAAAACGACAATTCCGGGTACAAATATCACCCAAAACAAGAAATGTGGCCGTATGCTTTGCGTAGCATTCACCTTTATTAGGGCATCTTGCAGCATCACAAACAGTATTGAGCCCCTTAGATTGGAGTATTTTTCTGACTTCTTTGGTCTTTTCAGTATCAATTATTCCTCGTTTTAAATAATCAGGCAGCCTTGGTCTCATTAATCTGCCTCCAAAGGTAACAAATGCAACGCCTTAGAATCCAACCCTAAAATTGCTTCTTGAATGCCCTCAGAATACGTTGGGTGCGCAAAGATGAACTCATGCAATGCATTAATTTCGATTTTTTCTTTTATTGCAAGTGCCAAAACATGTATTAAACTAGACGCCTCTTTTGCAACAATATGAGCACCTGTTATCAAATTATTTTTAGCAATGACTTTTACAAAACCCTCAGTTTCATCATCAGCGACAGATTTACCCAAAATATTAAGCGGGAAAATACTCACTTTTGCATCATCAGACTCAGTTTGTCCAACGGATGCAATTTCTGGTTTGCCATAAATAACAAAAGGAATAGCAGTATAATCAATGGAGGCATTTTTTTGCAGAAGAATATGCTCAACTGCGCTAACTCCTTGATGGGAAGCAACATGAGCCAATTGCATAATTCCATTAATATCGCCTATTGCATAAATATTGTCTATTGAAGTTTTAAAATTGGAATCGACACTGACATAACCACGTTGTGTTTTTAAACCAAGCTCTGAAACAAACCCCAAATCAGGTTTTCTTCCAGCAGCTATAAGTATTTTATCAGGAGTCAACTCTTCTTTTGTGGACAATTTTACAGTGTTGCCTTCGATATTTTCAATATTTGCGGATAAAACAGTTCTGATTTTGTTTTTTTTAAATTCATCCTGAATATACTGAGATATGCTCACATCACTGGCCGGGGACAATTTATCTGCAATATCTGTTATGGTGACATCTACTCCAAGAGAAGAAAAAATCCTTGCCCATTCAATACCTATAGCCCCTGAACCAACAATCAAAAGGCTCTTTGGGAGTCCTTTAAGCTGTAATATATCATCGGAATTCATTATAAATCCGCCATCACGTTTGATATTTGGTAAATCACAAGGCTGTGAGCCCGTGGCTATAATCATATTTTTAAATTTTATTTTTTCATCATTCACAACAATTTGATCAGCAGATACCACCGTTGCTTCACCTTTTATTACGGTGATTTTATTTGCTTTTAGAAGATTTTCTATTCCTTTTTGCAATTTCAAAATGGTAATGTCTTTTCGCTTCATCAATTTGAGAAAATCCACACCTTCATAAGAAGCAAAAATACCATATTTGGAAAACTTTTTGAGTGAATTAATATGATCAGCTGCACACAATAATGTTTTGGAAGGTATACATCCTCTATTCAAACAAGTTCCGCCAAGAGAATCCTTTTCTATCAACACAACACTAGCTCCGAGTTGAGCAGCCCTTATTGCAGCTATGTAGCCACCTGGTCCTGCGCCGATTATCGCTAAATCATACATAAAACTACCTCTTTCTTATTATATTTTATAAGAAAGAGGTAAAAAAGTTGAGTTCCTTAAGCAAATGTTACGTTATTTTTTCTTTTGAAATAAAATAACATATTCATGTTTAAAGATATAAAAACCACCTGCCAAAGCACGATAACGCCATAAATTCGCCGTTTTACCTTTAGCTTTTTCATTACCTTCAATATTTTTTACGATGATTGATTTTGTGATAAATCCTGCCTCTTGCATTTTAGCCATACACATAAATCCAAGCGGAATGAGTTGAGAATCTGCGTATTTATCACCGATTATTAATGCAGCAAAACGCCCTTTTTCTAAAGCATCATAGCCTGTTTGGGCCACTTTGCCGAATAGTTCAACAAACTCATCTGTTGAAGAACAGTTTGATAAATCCTCTTTTGTTTCAGAAAACTTGATAATATCATCATATGGTGGATGAAGAACCAAAAACTGAGCTTTTTTAGCTCTCATAAGTTCTAAAGTGTCATCGATTTTGTCTTTGATTTCATCAGAAGCACTGTCACCATTAATAATACGGACACCTGTAACCAAATCTTTTGGCGAAAACTTATCTTCCACCATTTTTACAACATTTGGATTAAGTTCAACTCCAACGCATCTTCTGCCCATATTAAGAGCTTCTATTGCAGAAGTACCCGAACCTAAAAACATATCTAAAATAATATCATTTTCTTTTGTAAAACGAGTAAAAAGCTGCTCTGCCAACTGCGGAATGTAATTTCCATGATAATCAAAACTATGTCCGTTACCTTTGGCACGAGTAGCAAACTCCCACCAAGTACCTGTCTCAATCTGTGGGTAATCTTTCCAGCTGTTGAGATCAATATCACTGTATGATGTTGTTTTTACAGGTTTTACTTCTTGTAAATGTTGCGGTTTCAGCTCTATTTTGTTGGCTAAATTACTTTTAATACCCAAAATTTCTTCCTTCTCTCAATGGTGATATTTCACACTAGAATAGTATATGATATTGTTGGGTATTTGAGCTCATTAAAATAGATGATATTATTTGAAATAGAATATTAAAGGGTATATTTTTATAATATGGATGACGCTTTGGAAAATGAAATAGAATACTACACCAATCTTGATTGGACTCTTATTCACGGTACAGATTTGGATTTCAACGGAAACCCTTATCATTATATTGAAATAAAAGAATTACCAAGCTTTGCATATTGCGCCAAGACACAAGAAATTTGCCTTGCCAATTACAAAACACAACTCAAACTCATTATACAAGTTATGCTTGAAAACAAACAAGAGATACCTATCCCGGGTGAAGATGAGGACGACATAGACTGGGAAAGCTTCTGCCCTTAAGCTTTTTTAGTAATATGATGTTGGTGATCATAAGCTTTTACACCAGGAGAGGCTACTGTACCGATACCTTTTTCTCTGAAAGCATATCTTAATTTTGGAAGTACAACACCGACTAAAGCTGAACAAATTGCAATGTTGGCGAGCACTGTACCGTATTTTGTAGCCTTGAGTTTTTTGAAGAAATCAGGCATAGCACCCTTTTGAGTTGTGACATCAATCACATCTTTAATGCTTTTATTTACTGCTTCAACAGCATCGGTATCTATAAACTTATTAATTGCTCTTTTATTATTTTTTTCAATAGTAATAAGACCTGATTTTCTGGCATATTCAAGGGTTTTGTTATTAAATTCTTTAAAATTACCTTTTTCATCAACATGAGCTTTTTTAAGTTCAGAATCAATAAATTTGATAATTTTTTCTTCTTTATCAATACCTTTTGCATTGTCCAAAGAGACAAAATCAAGCATTTTTTCTTTTGCTGTTGCATCTTTAGACGCATTTACTATATCCTCGGCAAAGCCCTTATCTGCAATAACTTTTGCATCGAGATTGATCGGTAAATTTGCCTTTTTGGCAAGATAGTTCATCCCTTTTTCAACAAAAGGAGCAGTAAGATAATTCAAAGTAATAAAGGCTAAAGTATTAAATACATATTCTTTTCTTTCATCCTTATCTCTTGCGGTTCCGACCCTTACGGCTCCAACACCTGCATCTATAGAAGCCTGTGCCACAAGTTCGCCTACACCTTTGAAAGAAGGCTCTTTAGATTTATTTTTATCATGCGTAAAAGCTGCAAATGTAGGATGTGCTTGAACTTTGTCTCTCACATACCCTTGGAATGTAATGCCTTGAGGAACGCCATGTTTTTCAATACTGCTTCTTGTCACTTTTTGTTTAAAGAGTGTCAACCATGCCAATAAACCGATTGTTGCACCAACGCCAAGAAGGTTTCTGGTTTTGGCAAGTTTGGCAAGCTTATCAGTTTTTATTTTTGCTGCTTCTTTTTTGACGAATTCATCGCCAAGTTCATTTACGTTTTTGTCCAAAGTCTGAAAATGTTTACCGTCTAAAAGCTTTGAGTCAGTTTTTAAAAACGTATCATCTTGCAGTTTTAAAACTTTTTTACCGACAGCATTAAATGTTTTTGCGACTGCTATAGGCCCCAAAAACCATATTGCTGATGTTCCGAATTCTTCAATAGCGGCTTCTCTTGCTTCGTAGAATCCTTGCTCTTTTGATACTTTATTACCCTGTTTATCTGCCAAATACACCTTAGCAGATGATTCTATACCATCTTTTACAAGTATAGGGGTTACTGATGTGTTATTACCGATTATAGATATTATGTTAGCGACGTTCATTATTTTCTTTCAGATATTGTTAAGACTATGTACTATAAGCCCCAGCTAAGGTTCATAAGCTTCTGGAACTGGGTTTTAACCTGTTTTTCGCAGCTACGTCGTATTGTTATCATCGAATTGTCTCCTTCACTTCGTATTTTTTTAACGTTCCTGATACCTAAAAAGTGCTTTATTCCTTTTGTTTTGTTACTTTTTTTTACTAAAAAAGCACCTATCTTTTTTAACATCCAAAGCAAGTGTTTTTAAAATAAAAAACACCTTACTTTAAGAGTTCGACTTGGGCGTTCACATGCTCTAAAAAGCAATAAAAACGCCTTCCTCGATTAAAGAAGGCACTAATGTTAAATTATTCACAGACCAACAAAATGGCCTTATGTATAACAAAAGTGCTCCTAGTTGGTATAAAATTGTCTTTTTTGATATTTTCTTATTCTCATAACCTAAGTATTAAAACACAAAGATATTTGAATGTCTATCTGACTTTATTCTCTTCGCCTTTGATAAGTCTTTTAATATTTTCACGGTGAAGATAAATCACATAAATCGCACCAACAGTGCAATACAGAATATATGAAAGCGGTTGATGGAACAAATACATCCACACAGGTGAAAGCGCAAGAGCAACAATCGACCCCAACGAAACATATCTGGAAGTATAAGTAACGCTAAACCAAATCAAAAATGTCAACAAACCGGCATGCCAATCCAAGCCAATAACTGTACCTGCACCGGACGCTACAGATTTCCCGCCTGAAAAATTCAAAAATACAGATTTGCTGTGACCTAAAATAATCGCGATACCAACTAGCGGAGCAAGAACAGACGGCAAGCCGAATTTTAGAGCGATAATTTTAGCAACCATAACGGGTATAATTCCCTTAAAACCATCAAGCAGCATCGTAATAATAAAATACTTTAGCCCTAGTACACGTTTGACATTGGTAGCCCCTGTAGAACCTGAGCCTACTGTTCTTAGGTCAATCCCCTTAAGTGACTTAACCAAAATATAACCTGTCGGAATTGAACCAATAATATAAGCAACTAAAACTGTCGCAAAAATAATCGCATAAATCATTTTATTTTCCCTTTTTTTCTTTTCTTTCTCTGGCAAAAAGTCTTATAGGAGTACCAAAAAAACCAAACGCTTCGCGCATTTTTTTCTCAAGGTATCTTTTATAACTTTCTTTGAACAATGATGAATCATTGACAAAAATCACAAACGACGGAGGTGAAGAAATAATCTGCGTAGAATAATATGGTTTTAGTCTTTTGCCTTTTTCCGTTGTTGGCGGGTTAAGAGCATAAGCTTCTAAAATAACCCTGTTCAAAATACTTGTCGACAATTGTTTTTTACACTCAGAATAAACTTCTTTGGCTGTCGGGAATATTTTGTGAATTCTTTGACCTGTTTTTGCACTCACAAAAAGTATGGGGGCAAACTTCAAAAAAGGAACAAGTTCTTGTAGATCTTTTTTGTATTTGTCGGCAGATTTTTCATCTTTATCCTCGAAAATATCCCACTTATTAACAACAATAATGAGGCCTCGACCTGCTTTTATAACCAAATCCGCTATTTTTTTATCTTGATCTGTAATACCCTCATTGGCATCAACTATCAAAAGAGCTATATCTGATTTACGGATGGTCTTAATAGCTCTGACAACTGCATAACGCTCAATGCTAGTGCCTTCGACTTTTGATTTTTTTCTTAGGCCTGCTGTATCTACCAAAACGTATTTTTGGCCTTCATATTCAAATTCTGTATCAATTGCGTCTCTTGTTGTTCCTGCAACTTCGCTTACAATTACTCTTTGCTTATCCAAAACAGCATTTATTAAAGATGATTTACCGGCGTTTGGTTTTCCTATGAGAGCAAGCCTTATAACATCTTCAGGCTCTTCATCTTCACCTTCTGGAAGTACCGCTACAAGTTTGTCTAACAAATCTCCTATATCACCTGTTCCATGCATTGCAGAAATAGGATTCGGGTCCCCCAAAGCCAAAGAATGAAACTCATATATCAAATTTCTTTGATCAGGGGTGTCGATTTTATTAACAGCCAAAAACACGGGTTTTTTGGTTCTTCTGAGTTGATTAGCAATATCCTCATCAACAGGGGTAATACCTTCTTTTGCATCAACAATAAAAACGATACAATCCGCTTCCTCACAAGCAATCTGCGCTTGTTCAAAAATAGAAAGCATAATCTCATCTTCATCGCCCGGTATAATTCCGCCTGTATCAATTACAGTAAAGGTCTTTGAACACCATTCAGCGTCAAAATAAAGCCTATCACGTGTTACGCCCGGCATATCATCAACTATGGCTTCTCTGGAACCTATAAGTCTGTTTATAAAAGTCGACTTCCCTACATTTGGTCTTCCGACTATTGCTATTGTTGGTTTCTTTTTCATATCCCTCACCTTGTTTGAGTATTATAGTTCAAAGATATTTTTAATACGAGTAGTTTACGTTATTTGTTACAGTCTTGTGTTTCAAAATATTAGATGATAAAATCGAAAAGCTGAGATGTATATCCAAGAGGTATGGCAGAAATTTTATGAAGCAGAATCAATTAGAGGGTAAGTA